>JAEWDP010000141.1 GCA_023390055.1 Pseudomonadota bacterium
TGGCTGTGATGATGAACTTGGACATGTTGTCTATCTCCTGATCAATAATTTTGTCTGGCGTGAGCAACAAACCGTTGTTGTCGTTCGCTGTGACCTGAAGATGGAGGTTCTGATCCGCTTTCGGAAGGCGTCAAAATGGCAACAGGTCGTTCACTAATATTGAACAAACATCGTCATGATGTTCATGAACGTGTTGAAGCCGAAGGCGGTCCACGGCCGATCATGCGAGCCATGGTCGGGAACAAACAGGATGGAAAAGCATTGCCTGCGCACCAGGCTTCATGGAAGATCGACAAGGGGCCGGCAATATCCATCGTAAGGTTCAAAGGTCTTCTTGCTATAGTGTTTCCCGACATATCAGGCAGCAACAGGAGTACGCCCAATGACCACACACAAAGTCGGTTATCTGATCGGAAGTCTTGCCAAAGGTTCGATTAACCGCAAGCTCGCCATGGCTCTCGTCAAGCTTGCTCCACCTGAGCTTGACATGGTGGAAATCTCGTTTCGGGACCTGCCGCTCTACAGCTATGACTATGATGCTGATTTTCCCCCGGTTGCAAGGGCATTCAAGGATGCGATCGCGGCAGTGGATGCCGTGCTGTTTGTCACGCCGGAGTATAACCGTTCTATCCCAGGTGGCCTGAAGAACGCGATCGACTGGGCAAGCCGTCCCTATGGTACGAATTCATTTGCGCGAAAACCGACTGCCGTGATCGGAACAACACCCGGCGCAATCGGAACGGCCGTTGCCCAACAGAGCCTTCGTGCCGTCCTCAGCTTCTGTAACGCGCCGCAGATGAATTCACCGGAAGCTTATATCCAGTTCACGCCGGGCCTCATTACCGATGATGGGAAGGTCACCAACGAAAGCACCGCTGAATTCCTTCGCAATTTCATGGCGGAATTCCATACATTTGTTGCCAGAGTGCGCTCGGTATTGCCTGCGGATGCATGATCGGAATTCAGGGTGATCAAGTCCTCTGGACGTTTGATACAGCCTCTGCGCCATGCGTGTGGCTGTGCGTTAGTTCCAAGGGGCGCCGCCCGCCAGTGCTGCCGCCAGATGATCGATCATGGCGCGCAGCTTGGCCGGCATCGGAGAGACGGGTGGCCACACCGCCATGATTGGCAAGGTACGGGTCCTGATGTCCGGTAAAACCTCGACCAGTTCTCCGCTTTTCAAAGGAGCGGATACAATGAAGCCTGGAAGTATCGCCAGTCCTAATCCTGCGATCGCATGATCGCGCATTGCCTCTCCGTTGTTCAACGCCAGCCTGCTTTGAACCTGAGGGGTGACGGTTCGCCCGTCTATCGGAAATTGCCAAAGGGAACCATCAGCCAGATGCGCATAGCTGATGACCTGGTGATGACGAAGGTCGTCGAGAGTGCGGGGCGTACCGTTCGTGGCAAGGTAGCCAGGACTGGCCACGACGATCTGTCGATCCTCGCATAGCTTTCGAACCTTTAACGCGCCATCTCGAGCGTCTCCGATGCGAATACCAATGTCAAAGCCATCGCGGGCCAGATCATGAGATCGGTCGTCATAATCGATCCGCAATTGTAGCTGCGGATGGGCGGCGGCAAAGCGTGCGAATATGGGCGAAAGATACATGGTCCCGAAACTCATGGGAGCGGCGACTGCAAGCGATCCATGAAGCGGCGTTATACCATCCATTCCCCAGGCCGCACTTTCAGCAGCCATGACAAGTTCATTCAGTGCTGGCCGCAGTCGTTCGGACAGTCGGTCTGCCGCTTCGGTCGGCGTTATCCGTCCGGCATTGCGGCGAAACAATGCTGCGCCGACCGCTACCTCGAAATCCGAAATACGCTTGCTGATGACGGATTTTGAAAGGTTCAGGCGCGCGGCTGCAGCTGAAATGGTGCCGAGTTCCATCACCGTGAGAAAAGTCAAGATTTCGTCCAATGAATATCGCATCCGGCAAGCATAATGAGCTTCACGGCGTTCGCAATGACAGAACGCCGGTTTTGCTTGGGCGCTACTGGCGAAGCTGATGGCGAACATTGATATTGGCAGCAACGAAAGGAGGCCGATCATGAACCTCACCGGCATTCACCATTTGACGGCGATCACGGCCGATGCGCCAGCCAACAACCGCTTTTATACCGAGACCCTGGGATTGAGGCGCGTGAAGAAGACTGTCAACCAGGACGATACATCCGCCTATCATCTGTTCTTCGCCGATGGCGCAGGCAGTCCCGGAACAGACCTGACATTTTTTGACTGGCCAGTGGGACGTGAACAACGTGGTACCCACTCGATCAGCCGTACCGGCTTGCGCGTGAATGAGGCGAGCCTGGATTACTGGGCAGCGCGTTTGCGTGACAATGATCTTGCAACGGGAAAAATCGCGACGCTGGACAAACGCGCAACACTGGACTTTGAAGATCCGGAAGGTCAACGGTTTCGTCTGACGGCAAATCAATCGGGTGAGGCTCATCCGTGGGAGCGCAGCCCGGTTCCAGCCGAGCACCAGATCCGCGGTCTTGGGCCGATCACCATTTCGGTACCCGAGCTTGCGCCAACCGAAGCCGTCCTGATCCGCGTGATGAACATGCGCCGGGTGCGTGAATATGCAAGTCCCGACGGTCAGGGGCAGGTACATGTGTTCGAGATGGGCGAGGGTGGCCCGTCTGCCGAGTTGCACGTTGCAGTTCAGCCCGGTCTTGGCGGTGCCCGTCAAGGAGCAGGCGGGGTTCACCATGTTGCTTTCAGGGTTCCCGATGCTGCAGCGATTGGAGAATGGGCAAAGCACCTGAACGCGATGCGCATACCGTCATCAGGTGAAGTGGAACGCTATTATTTCCGTTCGCTCTATTTTCGTGAGCCGAATGGCAATCTGTTCGAGATTGCCAGTGACACACCGGGATTTGCCGTGGACGAACCCTTTGAGACCATGGGTGAAGGGCTTTCGCTGCCACCATTCCTGGAGCCGCGTCGTGAACAGATCGAAGCAGGCCTGAAGCCCCTCGACTGAGATTGCAAAAACGTCTTTAATGAAGATGACGGCCGCCGGGCAATCCGGCGGCCATTTTTCGGGAATGACACGAATGAAGACAATACTCGGACTGAGTGGCAGCCTGCGTCGGGCATCGTTTAATGCAGGCCTGTTACGGGCGGCTGCGGAACTGGCATCGGATGGGACCAGGATCGAGATCGGTACGATCCGTGATGTGCCGCTTTATAACGGGGATGTCGAGGAAAAGGATGGCACGCCAACAGCCGTCAAGACGCTGCTGTCACAGCTTGGCGCGGCCGACGCTCTGCTTCTGGTCACCCCGGAATATAACAATGGTATTCCGGGCGTTTTCAAGAATGCCATCGACTGGATGTCACGTGGTGAAGGTCTGGCCATGTTCGCTGGCAAGCCTGTCGCCTTAATTGGCGTTTCGCCTGGCGGTTTCGGGACGATTCTGGCGCAAAATCATTGGCTGCCGATCCTGAGAACCCTGAAAACCCGGCCCTGGCTGGAGGGGCGGTTAATGGTGTCACGTGCCCGTGGCCTGTTCGATGAAGACGGTAACCTGACCGATGAGGCAACGCGCGAAGCACTCGGTAAATTCGTCAGGGACTTCTCTCAAAGCCTCGGATGAGGTCAACATAATCGGCATGGTGGAAAAGTTTAGCACTCGTCTGCGGCGAATAGGGGCTCTTTTCCATTGCAGGCAAGCGATGATCGCGCCACTCATCACGCTCCCGGAGCGCGTCGGCGCGTTCGTGGTCCGATGGTTTCAAAGTTTCTTATACGTGAAGCCCGCACGACAGAGCGATTTCGACAGATTCGAGCCTGCCACTGCTTGTTGGAAGCTTCCATATTCTGCCGTCGCTACGAAATACCGGAGGTGGCAGTATTTCACTGCAGGACCCGGTAACCGGTGTGCGTCCGAGGTGTGGATCGAGGACGTCTTGCCATTCTTCGATTTCATCGTGCTGCCCCAACTGGAAGTACGTTGTGTCACCGTCGCCGGATAGTCGTTCATCAGCACAGACACGCGTTCCACTGAGACTTCGCGATCTGTAATAGGAGATGAGGACACGACAATGACTTCCATCGTCGTCAACCCGTTTCTGTAAACCGACCAAAGCCGACAAAGGCCGGGGTTACTTTCAACGTGACACCCTCTTGGACGATTGGATGCATCCCTTTGAGCACGGCGTCGTTTGGATTGCCGTAGATCTCGATGTGGGTCAGAGTGCAGTTTTCCATGACGGTCCGGATGTACGGATCAGACATGCGCCAATGCGCCAGAATCGCTTCTGAGTCCCGCTGTATCTGGCAGCTATGTGCCCGCATGTTTGCTTCGTCAATGTATACCTCCACAAGGAGTTGGGGTCCTTGTTCTTCGGCGAACTTAACCGCGATCTTAATACTTTCCTTGAACGCATGCAGTTTTCCTGGGTAAATTTTAAATGTAGTTATCTGGAGAATGCGATCTGACATGTTTTGCTTCCGTTGATCTCGGTACGGTGCGAGCGTGGAAGCAGTATGAATTGTTGATGATATTAATGGCAGTGCTATAAAATTGCAGCACGCGATCGAAGGAATCGAACATGCTGGACGGCATGACGCTCGACCAGATGCGGGTCTTCGTGACCGTCGCTGAGACCGGGAGCTTCCGGTCGGCGGCGATGCAGTTATCGCGCGTGCAGTCGGCCATCAGCCATGCGATCGGCAATCTTGAAGCGCAGCTAAAGGTAGAGCTATTCGATCGTTCCGGCCACAGACCACAACTGACCCCGGCCGGCGCATCACTCCTGGCGGATGTCCGGGCGCTGCTGATCAAAGTCGATGCGGTGCGCGCGCGGGCTTATGGTCTTGGGCGAGGCGTGGAATTGGAGATAACTGTGGCGCTCGATCCGCAGTTCCCGTTGCCGGTCCTGGGGTGCGCGCTCAACGCCCTTTGCAAAAGCTATCCCTCGGTCGCGTTCCGCATTCTCTCGACTCCACTCGGGGCATCGTTTGAGGCGTTGCTCAAGGGAGAGTGTGACGTGGCGATTACCGGAATTGACCACATCAACCCGGCGGTCGAACTGGAAACGCTGATGACGGTCAGGCGCGCCGCGGTTGCGGCCCCAAGCCATCCTCTCGCACAGGCAGTTCATGCACCACTCAGCACTACCGCGCTCGCCGATCACATCCAGGTTGTCGGCGAAGACCCGTCTGCTCTTACACGCAAGCATGACTATGGCGTGGTGTCGCCATTGCGATGCCGGGTGGCGGACAACATAACAAAGAAGACGTTGATTCTGTCGGGGATCGGTTGGGGCAGCATGCCGATCTGGATGATCGAGCGTGAATTGCGCGATGGCGATCTCGTGCGGCTTCCCATCGCCGCCCTTGGCGACAGAGGCGAATCCACTTTGCAGACATACCTTGCCCACCGCGTGGACCGACCGCTCGGCCCGGCGGGCGCGGCGCTTCGCAAGGCGCTACTGGACGCGCTACCGAATGACGGTCGCAACGGCGCTGCCAGCACCGCCTGAGTTTCCTCCGCACGCGCTAGCCCGAGCCCACGCTGCCCGCGATCTGGGTAGAGTCGTATGTCCTATAATGCATGGTTAGTGGCGTCGGGAGACCAAGCTTCAGGCAAAAAAGCTTTGATTTGTTCCTGTGACCGTTCATTCCCTACCGACGCCCACCAATACGGCCTTCGTCCAATTGGATAGATCATGATGATCCATCTTTTGCCAGTCCCGTAGATCGTGCGGCTGTGGCATCAAGCCCCGGACTTACGTTTGACGGAGGCTCTGATGAGCACAGCGATTTCGACGAGATTGAGGGCCGAACAGGTAGGCTCGCGGCCGGAATATGAACCTCGCGAGCTCGGCTGCGACACCTTTCGGTCCGAAATACATCAGTTCCAAACGAACCCGCCTCGCCAGGCGGGTTGGAGCACAGTCTTCGTCATCGCGGGGGCTGGTGTCGTCTCCGCCTTCCAGGTCGGCAAGGCGCCGATGGTGCTCGGCGCTGTCCAACTCGATCTCGGCCTGAACCTCGTCGTCGTCTCTTGGCTAATATCGGCCTTCGCGATCATCGGCGCCATCGTTGGAGCGCCGGTCGGTTTGGTGGTAGACCGGATCGGAACCAAACGCGTGATCGTGGGCGGGCTGGTGCTTCAGGCGCTCGGAGCGGGGTTTGGTGGCGTGGCGCCGGGAGTAATGCTGTTGATGGTGTCACGTGTCGTGGAGGGGCTCGGCTTCATGGCGGTCCTCGTCGCCGGACCGGCGATGATTTTCGCGACGGTCACCCCGAGAATTCAGGATCGGGCCATCGCAGTTTGGGCCATGGTCATGCCGGTCGGGATGACCGTAGTGATGCTGGCCGCGCCGCTTCTAACCCTACTCGACTGGCGCGGCTTCTGGCTGCTCAATGCGGTGATCCTGTTTGCCTACGCGGTGTCCTTTGTCTTTGCCATTCCGGCTCCGAAGGCGGCAGCAGCCGACGGTCAGCGCATCGGAACGCAGTTGCAGGAAACGCTTGCGGCGCCGGGTCCATGGGCGCTCGCCACGGTCTTCGCCGCCTTCTCAGCAGCCTTCTTCGTGGTGTTCGGCTTCCTGCCCTCGCTACTCACAGAGCAATTCGGGCTGGGTCAGGAGCTGGCTAGCATGATCTCTGCTATCGCTATCGCGGCGAGTGGTGTCGGCAATCTAGCGGCAGGTTTCATGCTCGCGTCAGGCCGCAAGTCGCAGCACGTGCTGGCTGCGGGCTTCTTTTCGATGGCGCTGTTCGGCTTCGGGGTGCTAGCCGGTGATGTAGCGTGGATCACGATTACGCTGTTCGCGATACTGTTTGCCTTCATGGCCGGCCTTGTCCCCGTCGTCATCATGGACAGCGTACCGCGCCTCGCGCCGCGTCCCGAACTGGTGGGTGCGACACTCGGCTTCGCGATGCAGGGCAACAATGTCGGGATGCTGGTCGGCCCGGCTGGTGGCGGCGCGCTGGCCGCAAGCCTCGGCTGGACGAGCGTGGCGGCTGCCATGGCGCTCGTCTCTGTTGGTGCCGTCCTGCTGGCGTACGTGGCTTTCACGCCCAAGGACACCTCCCAGCGGCAACCTGCTGAAGAGGGAACCAGCCATGACCAAAGCTAGTGTGACCGCCCGCTAATCCGAACATGGCGCGAATGGCTCACGCTCGCCACTCTGATTGTGCGGATGATCTTGAACGTAATTGGCAGGACGGTTCAATTTGTAAAGGTGCCTGCGATCACGTCCAACATTGGTCCCCACGCCACCCACCAAGTATGTCAACGACCGATTGAATGTTGGGCTGGTGCAGTCGGGCTGGAAGTGAGCCATCTCAATCCGACGGCGTTGTGCCTGGACCTGCTATGTTGCCCTTTACGATGAGACGTACGCGCTCGTCTCGCAAGCTAATACTTTTGTCAACTGGCTGAAGACAGCGAAACGCCATGACGCAAAGGCACGAGCCACGCCTCCACCGAAGGTCATTGATGTTCGTGCCGGCCCGGCTGACGACGCAGATAAAGCCTATTCATTCTGCAAACGTGCTTAATGTATTGCTTTATTAGTTTATGCCAACATCCTGTATATGGTTCGTTTTCATAAATTATTGGTGCACCGTATCAAAGCACTTGTCGACCTTCGCGAAGATCGTCTGTGTCAACATTGATAATTTCCGTGATATCTCCTCACAGCCCTTGATGCTCCGTCCTTCTTGATCACGTGGTTGGTGAGTGGGACCATCTGGCTCCGCTTGTCCTTGTCTGTCAGCGCATGCCAAGATGTGCCGTCAATTCCCGTGCTGCAGCCGCGCCCGCCCGGTTGGCGCCAATGGTTGAAGCAGAGGGGCCGTAACCGACCAGATGGATCCGAGGGTCTTTCTTGACCTGTGTTGCCAAGCGTCCGGCCATGACGATTCCACCATTGTCCTCGCGGATCTGAAGCGGGGCCAGATGGTCGAGTGAACTTCGAAATCCGGTTGCCCACAATATGACATCTGCGTTTTCAACCGTGCCATCCGGCCAACGAACTCCATGCTCGACAATTTCGGAAAACATTGGTCGCCGGTTCAGTGTGCCGCGAGAACGGGCCTGCGCCAATGCAGGCGTCAATGGAATGCCAGTCACCGAGACGACGGAACCTGGTACAAGGCCCTTTCTGACACGGTCCTCGACGATCGCAACGGCTGCGCGTCCATCTTCCTGCGTGAACGGACCATCCCGGAAATGCGGCTCGGTCCGCGTCACCCAGGTTGTCGTTGTGACGCGTGAGATTTCTTCCAGATGTTGCAGGGCGGATATGCCGCCTCCGACAATGATGACATGCTTGCCGACAAAGTCTGTGGCATCATTATAGTCCTGCGTGTGGAGTTGCGTCCCTTGGAAGAGCGATGAGCCAGGATAGGTCGGTCTGTTGGGCGTCTCCCATGTGCCGGTTGCATTGATGATCCCACGGGCTGAAAAGGTCTCGCGGTCAGTCTCGATCCGAAACCGATCGAAACGATCACAGACCATTTTGACAGCGACAGGACGATAGACCGGTAGTTCGAATTTTTTCTCGTAGGCACCGAAATACTTCGGTACCGCAGTTGAAGCTTTGGCCGCAGGTGCGTCCGTCTCGATTGTATCGAGGAAGGCCATGCCTGGCAGGTCATGTATTCGATTGACGGTGCTCAACGTCAATGATGGCCAGCGATATTGCCATGCGCCACCAGGTCCATCGGACTTGTCGAGAATGAGATATTGTCTTCCTGGCAGGAGGCCGAGCCTGTTGAGATGGTAGGCAGAGGAAAGGCCGGCCTGGCCGCTACCGATGACGAGAATGTCGACCTTTATTGCAGCTCGGATAGATGCGGGTTCTGTGGCCTTGGCTTCCATCTGGGTCTCTGAAACTGGAAATCGAAACATTGGCGGCAATACTTGGTGACGTCCGTGACTATGTGAGGTGTTGCGTCACCCAATCAAGCGGTAAGCCATGTTCCTGGCAAACGAAAAACGCCCGGCATTTGCCAGGCGTCTTTGCATCGGGGGGAGGGAGGGTGGTATTGCCCCCCTCAGCCGTCATCAGTTGGCGCGGCTTACGCCTTCGTAATAGTCACCGGTGCTGATGGCGACAGGCTGTTCGGAAGCTGAAAGGCTGTCACCGATGCTGCCGGTTGCGATCATATCGACGGCTACCGCACGATCCTTGGATACGCCTTCATAGTAGTCGCCAGCTGCAAAAGCGGCAGAACCCATGGCGACGGAAGCGGTAATGGCTGTGATGATGAACTTGGACATGTCTATCTCCTTTAAGT
>JAEWDP010000147.1 GCA_023390055.1 Pseudomonadota bacterium
GTGGAGAGGAAGGCGCCCGCCACGGGCCGTCAATCATGGTTGGCGGTACGGAGGAGAGCTGGAAACGGGTTGAACAGGTTCTGACGTCCATTTCGGCAAAATTCGACGGCGACCCTTGCGTTGCGTGGCTCGGCGAAAACGGCGCCGGACATTTCGTCAAGACCATTCACAACGGTATCGAATATGCCGACATGCAGATGATAGCCGAGATCTACGGCATTTTGCGTGACGGTCTTGGCATGACGGCTGAAGAAATTGGCGATGTCTTCGGTAAGTGGAACAAGGGACGTCTCAACTCCTATCTGATCGAGATTACCGAAAAGGTCCTGAAGGCAGTCGATCCGATTTCCGGCAAGCCGATGGTAGACATGATCGTTGATCGTGCCGGGCAGAAAGGGACCGGCAAATGGTCGGTCATCGAGGCGCAGAACTTGGGCATTGCTGCAACAGCCATCGAAGCGGCGGTGGCTGGGCGCATCCTGTCGTCTCAAAAACCCGAACGGGAAGCTGCGGAGAAGATCTTAGGCATTGCCCCGGTCTGCAAGGTTCCTGGCGATCGCGAAGCATTCCTCGCGGATCTCGAAAATGCACTCCTCGCCGCCAAGATCGGTGCCTATGCGCAAGGTTTCGCCGTCATGAGCGCAGCATCTGTCGAATATGGCTGGAACCTGCCTATGCCGACGATTGCCCGGATCTGGCGTGCCGGTTGCATTATCCGCTCGCAGTTCCTTGACGAGATCACCTCCGCCTTTTCCAAGGACCCGGATGTTGCCAACCTGATCGTCACGCCGGAATTTGCAAAGACGGTCAAGGATACGGATGGCCCGTTACGGCGTGTCGTTTCCTACGCCGTTCTTTCAGGGCTTCCTGTTCCCGCACTCTCGTCTGCTCTTTCCTATTTCGACGCCTATCGGCGTGGTCGCGGGACTGCCAATCTTATTCAGGCACAGCGTGACTTCTTCGGAGCGCATGGCTTTGACCGCACGGACGGCGTCGACAAACATCATGGCCCGTGGGGCAGTGGGCTTGATGATTTCGCCTGAAGCGTATGGTCTGCCTTTGGCAACATCGCTGATGTCGTCTGCCAGCCGGGCTTGTTGACACAAGATCCGGCCAACGCAGGAACGACATGCCTGTTTGATGGCTGACCTTTGCCGGCAACGCCCATTGTCGGTCGGATATGGTCGACGACGTTGGCCACATCTGCCGGGCAGACGTTGATCGTTAGGATGTGCTTCAAAAAGGGTGGTGGTCTTCGCTGAAACCACTGCGCAAATGCTCGTCGGGGTCGGTATTTCGCATCAGTCGACGCCAGTGGCAGACCGACTTGCACTGCAAGGGCAGGGCCGGTTGGCCCTGTACCGGTCAGACGTAATCTGTGTTTCACTTCACCTCTGGCGGAGTTTGCCCGTAGTGCCGACATTTGCGTTCCCGCGGTTCATTCGTGCCGATGACCCGGCGCCCGATGAACCGTCTTTGGAAAACGTCACTCCTGTGGTCCCATGGATGACCAGCTCGGCTTGCTGATGCTCTGCAAGAGCCCGGGGGCTACCCCGTCGATGCGGGCAACCACGGCCTTGGCGAGCTCGCGGCCGGATTGACGCACATCTTCATTGACCGTGTAGATGCCAGGCCGGATCCAGTTGAGGAATTCGGCCGACTGCTTGGAAACAAGATCGACATCCTCTCCGAGCTTCATTCCGGTGGCTTCAATCCCGGCGACCAGTGCGATCGTAGAACTGCCGCTGATCGAAATGATCCCGTCGGGCGCATTGGCGGAGCGCATCAATGTCTGTGTATAGGCACGGATGTCTCCAAGCGGCGTCTCGGACGTAATCCTTCCCATGGCAATTTCGGATGCTCCGAAGTCACCAAGTCCCCGCTCAAAGCCGATGCGGCTGTGCAGATAGAACGATAATGCAGAAGGTGGTGGTAGAAGTGCGATACGACGGCGCCCCTTTTCAACAAGTTTCCTGACAGCTTCATAGGCAAAGGCCTCGTTGTCGTAGTCATGGTATGGATGGGCAATCCCCATATCGGTACGGCCATGGGTGGCAAACGGCATATTGTGTTCCGTCAAGAGACGCACACGCGGGTCGACCGGCGCAACGCGCGAGATGATCACGCCATCTGCAGATCCGGTGTCGAGAATGTAGCGTACCGGCACCATCGGGTCCTGCTGGTGTGAATGTGGCGTCAGGACGAGATGGTACTGCGTGCCGGCAAGAACTTCGGAAATGCCGAAAACCATCTGGCTGGTAAAGCCCATCAACTCCTCTTCGATACTGAGGACTAGGGCGATCACATTTGTCTTGCCTGTCCTTAAGCGGACACCCGCCCTGTTGGGCAGGTAGCCGAGCTGCTTGGCGACAAGCCGAACGCGTTCCTTGGTTTCGGCTCCGATGTCAGGCGCATCCTTCAACGCACGGGACACGGTGGTGATCCCGAGGCCGGTCATGTAGGCAATTGTCTTGAGTGTCGGGCGTTCCCGTCCCGCCTGCGGCGGTCTGGGCAAACTGTCTTTGCTTTTGTCGGCCATTTCCTGCACACCCGATTCCTGCCCGGACTATAGATGTCTTCTCACCGGTTTGGAACGGATGCCTCCTTGTCGCGTCGGCATTATCACTGCACAAAACTGAAACGATACAGTTGCTTTGTCGAGTGAAATATTTCTCAAGTGCATGCCCGATTTACGTCGCGCATGAAAAAAGATCGTGATGGATCCAGATGAAGATTGCTCGGCCAACGATCAAAGGAATTCGAGGATAGTCTGATAACATACAGATAAATAAGCAGAAAAATAGAATTCAGTTTAAAGCATGCAGTCGGCATGTTGCGACCAGATCTTGAGTTCAGGCGGCGGCAGAAACTTTTTTGGATTGGCCTGTTGACGTCTCATAAATGATTGTCATAACGTTTACTGCAACGTTTCAGTGAGGGAGGAGACTCATGAATATTCGTGCTTTCGTGGCCGCGCTTGCGGCGACCGTTGCGCTACCATTGGCTGGAGCGCAGGCGACAGACCTGGAGGTAACGCACTGGTGGACGTCCGGAGGTGAGGCCGCAGCCGTCGCGGAACTGGCCAAGGCGTTCAATGCAACCGGCAATACGTGGATTGATGGTGCCATTGCCGGCGGTGGCAGTACCGCACGACCGATCATGATCAGTCGCATTACCGGTGGCGATCCGATGGCTGCGACCCAGTTCAATCACGGGCGTCAGGCGCAGGAACTCGTCGAGGCCGGCCTGATGCGTGATCTGACGGACGTTGCGCAAAAGGGGCACTGGACTGACGTCATCAAGCCTTCCAGTCTGCTCGACAGCTGCACCTTCGATGGCAAGATCTACTGCGTGCCGGTCAACATTCATTCCTGGCAGTGGCTATGGCTCAACAATGAAGCCTTTGAAAAGGTGGGCCTCGCCGTTCCGACAAACTGGCCGGAATTTGTCGCTGCGGGACCAAAACTCAAGGAAGCCGGTATTCAGCCACTGGCACTTGGCGGTCAGGCCTGGCAGGCCAATGGCCTGTTCGATACCCTGCTGCTCGCATTGGGCGGCAAGGAACTGCATGAGGCAGTCTACGTCAACAAGGATCCAGAGGTTGCGGCCGGAGAGGAAGTTGCAGAAATCTTTGCCGCTGCAGCCGAGGCCCGTGAACTGTCGATCGGAACGAATGTCCAAGACTGGAACCAGGCCACCAACATGGTGATTACCGGCAAGGCTGCCGGCCAGGTGATGGGTGATTGGGCGCAAGGTGAATTCCAGATCGCCGGCAAGGTTGCGGGCAAGGACTACAGCTGCCTTCCGGGGCTGGGTGTCAGCCCGTACATCACGACGGGTGGGGACGCATTCTATTTCCCGGTCCTTGAGGATGAAGAGGCCTCCAAGGCGCAGGATGCGCTGGCGGAAGTCCTGGTTTCGCCAAAGACACAGGTTGCCTTCAATCTGAAGAAGGGGTCCCTGCCAATCCGGGGTGATGTCGATCTGGCCGCCGCCAATGACTGCATGCAGAAGGGGCTCGATATCGTGGCAAAGGGCAATGCCTTGACCAGTACCGATCAGCTTCTGTCTGCCGATACGCAAAAGCAGAAGGAGGACTTGATGACCGAGTTCTTCGCCAGCACGTCAATGACGCCGCAGGCCGCTCAGGAACGTTTCGTGGACATCATTTCCTCGGCCGATTGATCCCAGGCGGCCGCGTCGGTCGGCGCCTCCCACATAAGGGGTGCCGGCCGTTCGAGCGACGCCGTTGCCTGACATTTTCATGCGTCATGGGCTGGTAGACTTTCAGTTTGCAGCCGTCCTTGGGGCACGATGTCAAGAGCGAGGAGGACAAAAGTGATGACAGCCCCGGCGCCTGCCAGACGGCCAAATCAGCTCTTTCGAAACCTGAACGCAAAGATCGCGTCGTTGCCGATGATCCTGATCGCGGTCGGGATCTTTTTCGGAGGGTCCTTGTGGACGGTTGTCTATTCGTTCACCAATTCCAAGCTTCTGCCTCGCCTGTCTTTCGTGGGCTTTGATCAGTATGAACGGCTCTGGAGGTCATCACGCTGGCTCATTTCGATCGAAAACCTGGCCGTCTACGGGATCTTGTCGCTGATATTCAGCCTCGTGATCGGATTTGTTCTTGCGGCATTGATGGACCAGAAGATCCGCTTCGAAAGTGCATTCCGCACGATCTTCCTCTATCCGTTTGCCCTTTCCTTCATCGTCACCGGCCTGGTCTGGCAATGGGTCCTCAATCCTGAATTCGGAATTCAGTCGATCGTGCGCTCGATCGGCTTTGAGAGTTTTGAGTTCGATCCGCTCTATAATCCGGACATCGTGATCTACGGGATCCTGATTGCCGGCCTTTGGCAGGGTACGGGTCTTGTCATGTGCCTGATGCTCGCCGGCCTGCGCGGTATCGACGAGGATATCTGGAAGGCGGCGCGTGTCGACGGTATTCCGATGTGGAAGACCTACATCTTCATCGTCATTCCGATGATGCGCCCGGTCTTCATCACGACCCTCGTCATCATCGCCAGCGGCATCGTCAAGGTCTACGATCTTGTCGTGGCACAGACCAGCGGGGGACCCGGAAATGCGTCCGAAGTCCCGGCAAAATACGTCTACGACTACATGTTCCAGGCGCAAAATCTCGGCCAGGGATTTGCGGCATCGACGATGATGCTGCTCACCGTCGCGATCATCATCATCCCATGGGCCTATCTCGAATTCGGAGGCAAGAAGCGTGGCTAATCTGTCTGCCCTCAACTCGGCTGCAGCCGGTTTCGATGCGGTTTCTGACGAGGTCGCAGCGGGTCCGCGCGGTCGCCGCCCGCGACGGTTGATGTCAACACGCAATATCCTGTTGTACGGAACACTGGGTATTGCTGCGCTATACTATCTCCTGCCGCTCTACGTGATGGTCGTCACATCGTTGAAAGGCATGCCGGAAGTGCGGATGGGCAATATCTTTTCGCCGCCAATGGAAATCACTTTCGAGCCCTGGGTGAAGGCCTGGTCGACGGCCTGCACCGGTCTCAATTGCGACGGGCTTTCAAGAGGGTTCTGGAACTCGGTGCAGATCCTCGTTCCGTCCGTCGTGGTGTCCATAGCCGTCGCCTCGGTAAGTGGCTACGCACTCTCCAACTGGCGCTTCAAGGGATCGGAGCTGTTCTTCTCCATCCTCATCATCGGTGCGTTCATTCCCTATCAGGTCATGCTTTATCCTGTGGTGATCGCGCTTCGCGAACTTGGCGTCTACGGAACACTGACCGGCCTCGTTATCGTCCACACGATCTTCGGAATGCCGATCCTGACACTGCTCTTTCGCAATTATTTCGCATCCCTTCCAGTCGAGCTCTTCAAGGCTGCGCGGATCGATGGAGCGGGCTTTTGGCAGATCTATTTCAAGATCATGGTTCCCATGGCTTTGCCGATCTTCGTGGTCGCCATGATCCTGCAGGTAACCGGTATCTGGAACGATTTCCTCTTCGGCGTGGTGTTCACCCGGCCTGATACCTACCCGATGACGGTCCAGCTCAACAATATCGTCAATTCCGTACAGGGCGTGAAGGAGTACAATGTCAACATGGCGGCAACGCTTCTGACAGGCGCCATTCCCCTCATCGTCTACTTCGTTTCGGGCCGTCTTTTTGTCCGTGGCATCGCCGCAGGCGCAGTGAAGGGATAAATCATTGATGTCAAACAGCGTTTCCATCCGCGATCTCTCCTTGTCATTCGGTGCGGTCAATGTCCTGAAGAATCTCGATCTCGATATCCAGGACGGTGAATTCCTTGTCCTGCTCGGCTCTTCCGGATGCGGAAAATCGACTTTGCTGAACTGCATTGCCGGACTTCTGGAACCAACCGACGGGCAGATCTTCATCAAGGGACGCAATGTCACCTGGGATGAGCCGAAGGATCGTGGAATTGGCATGGTGTTCCAGTCATATGCGCTCTATCCGCAGATGACCGTCGAAAAGAACCTGTCCTTCGGATTGCGCGTTGCCAGGGTGTCGAAGGATGATATCTCGAGGCGGATTGCCCGTGCCGCGGACATCTTGCAGATAAAGCCGCTCCTGGATCGCAAACCGGCTGAACTTTCCGGTGGCCAGCGCCAGCGTGTGGCGATCGGCAGGGCGCTGGTCCGTGATGTCGATGTGTTCCTGTTCGATGAGCCGTTGTCCAATCTGGATGCAAAATTGCGTTCGGAACTGCGTGTCGAGATCAAGCGACTGCATCATTCGCTGAAGAACACGATGATCTACGTGACGCATGATCAGATCGAAGCCCTGACCCTTGCTGACCGGATTGCCATCATGAAGAGCGGCGTTATTCAGCAGCTTGACGACCCAATGACGATCTACAATCGCCCACGAAACCTTTTCGTCGCCGGCTTCATCGGCTCACCCTCGATGAATTTTCTTGCCGGAGAACTGGCGCAAGATGGCGGGGAACCTGTCTTCAGGACCAATGGCGTTGCGTTTTCTCTTGCGCATTACCAGACAGACAGCGCCCTGGCATCGGGACGAAAGGTCGTGCTTGGTGTTCGTCCGGAGCATATTCGTGTCGATGAAGACCTGCCCGGCGCAGAGATCCATGAAGCGATTGTCGATATCGAGGAACCCATGGGAGCGGACAACCTCCTGTGGATCAAGCATGCCGGCCACACGCTGTCTGTTCGTATCGGTGGTGCCAAGCGCTACCCGCCGGGCAGGGCACTGCGGCTGAGCTTCGACATGTCTGTCGCATCACTGTTCGATGCCGAAACGGAAGAGCGTATCTGAGTTCGATCATGGCCATCGCACAAATAGATCTGTCCGGAGCATGGCAGCTGTCGCAGATAAACGGCAGACATCGTGCTCCAATGTCCCTGCCTGGTGACGTCCATACGGCCCTCAAGCTGGCCGGCATCATTGCCGACCCCTATGTCGGACGCAATGAGGACCAGCTGCGCTTCGTGGCCGAAAGCGAATGGCTGCTGGAGCGCAATTTCGTTATCGATGATCCCGATGGCAGCTGGTATCTCGATATCACATACCTTGATACGGTCGCGATCGTCTTCATCAATGATATCCCTGTCCTGTCTGCCGACAACTGCTTTCAGCGCTACCGTCCGGATGTGTCGGCAGCCCTGCAGGCAGGCGAGAACACGATCCGGATCCATTTTCATTCCAGTATCGCGGCTGCCGCGGAAAGGCAGGCACAGCAGCCTTTCCATGTTCCCTATTCGACGGACAATTCCCCGATTGCCAATGGCAACATGCTGCGAAAGCCGCAATGCCATTTCGGCTGGGACTGGAATATCGCGCTTGCGCCACTTGGCCTTTATGGCGATATCGTTTTGAAGCGTCTTGAAACGGCTCGTATCGAGCACATTGTCACCGAGCAGCGACACGGCGATGGCAGCGTTGAACTGCATGTCGCCGTCACCTTGTTTGCGCACGAGCCTGCAATCCTTGCCCTGCATCTTGGGCTGGATGGTGAGCGGGTGAGGCTCGATTGCGGCATCAATGAAGGTGAAACGATCGTTCATCACGTCTTCGAAATAGATGATCCGAAGCTGTGGTGGCCGAACGGAAGCGGTGATCAGTATCTCTACGACCTGACGGTCGAGATCAAAGGTGAAACGCTAACCCGCCAGATCGGATTAAGGTCGGTTGAACTGCGCACCGACAAGGATGAGGCCGGCAGCAGATTTGCGATGCGAGTCAACGGACGCGATATCTTCTGTCGAGGAGCCAACTGGATCCCCGCGGATGCACTTTTTTCACTGTCCAGTCAGGAAAAGACAGAGGCGCTCCTGCGCTCGGCAACAAGCGCCAACATGAACATGATCCGTGTGTGGGGTGGTGGCTTTTACGAACCTGACTGGTTTTACGAACTTTGCGACAGGCTCGGCCTGATGGTCTGGCAGGACTTCCAGTTTGCCTGCAATCTCTATCCATCGACATCCGAGTTTCTCGGTCATGTTGCCGATGAAGTCGACTACCAGGTGCGCAGACTGATCTCGCACCCATCGATCGTGCTCTGGTGTGGTGACAATGAGTTGATAGGGGCGCTCAACTGGTTCGATGTCTCAAGGCGAGACCGTGATCGCTATCTGGTTTCCTATGACCGGCTCAATCGGACAATCGAGCAGGCTTTGAAGAAGGCCGCGCCGCAGGCCGTATGGTGGCCCTCCAGTCCTTCTTCCGGTCCACTCGATTACGGCGATGCCTGGCATGCCGATGGGTCGGGTGACATGCATTTCTGGTCGGTCTGGCACGAAAACAGACCGTTCGAAAGCTATCGCAGTGTCCGGCCACGCTTCTGTTCCGAATTCGGTTTCCAGTCCTATGCGTCACTTCCCGTCATTGCCGGTTATGCCGAACCGAAGGATTTGAATGTCTCCTCGCCGGTCATGGAACATCACCAGAAGAACGCCGGTGGCAATGAGCGGATCGCAGCGACATTGTTCCGCAATTTTCGCTTTCCCACGGATTTCGCGCAATTTGTGTATCTGAGCCAGGTCCAGCAGGCGATGGCTATCCGCACAGCCGTTGATTACTGGCGATCCCTCAAACCCCATTGCATGGGTACCCTCTACTGGCAACTCAACGACACCTGGCCGGTCACGTCGTGGTCGAGCCTCAATTACGGCGGCAGCTGGAAGCTGCTTCATTACGCTGCCCGACGTTTCTTCCAGCCGGTCACAATTGCTGCGATACCGAGCGACGACGGCAAGAAGATCAGCATGTCTGTGGTCAACGACACAAATGACGATGTAACGGTCAGCCTTGTCCTGACGCTGGTTTCACTTGATGGACGACGCCACCCGTTCAGGTCACTGGAGGCTGTGTGCACACCTGACGAAGCGGTCACGGCAACGACGCTCAATGCAGATGATATTCCAGATGGCTGCCTGTTGTGGTGGCGGTTTACCGCGTCGAACGGGATGGACGGGGAGGGGCACCATGTCCGTTGGCCCTACAAGGCGCTGGAGCTTGAGCCGTCAGGGCTCACATTTGAGGTGTCTCCTGCTGCCCCCCAGTCTTCGCATGAGGGTTCCTTCGAGATTTCCGTCAGTGCCGGGGGGCTGGCGCTCTTCGTTGTGCTGGAAAGCCAGACACCTGGTCATCTGAGTGACAACAGCTTCGATCTTGCCGCCGGCGAGAGCCGTCGCATCATCTTTACCCCGAGCGCGCCGGTATCAGAACCGCCGAACTTTCGCATCTACGATCTCTACCAGTGCCAATCGACAGGCTGACTTTTCTCGATCAACGGGCCTGGGCCCCGGAGGATGACATGACGAAACTTGGTTTTCAGCTTTACAGTGCTCGCAACTTTACACCTTTGAGCAACACTCTGCAGGCCCTCGCAAAGGCCGGTTATGCTGAAGTCGAGGGCTATGGAGCGCTCTATAGTGAACTCGACGCGCATGCGCTCAAAACCATGAAAGACGAGCTCGATGATAACGGTCTGAGCATGTCGACCGGTCACTTCGGGCTCGACCTTCTGGAGAACGAACCGGCGCGGGCGATGCTGATTGCCAGGACGCTCGGGATCGAGGCAATCTATTGCCCTTATCTGATGCCGGACCAGCGTCCGACAGATGGCGCAGGCTGGTTTGCCTTTGGAAAACGCCTGTCGGAAGCGGGCAGGCGTTTTCGTGATGCCGGCTATGCCTTTGGGTGGCACAACCATGATTTCGAGTTCAAACCGCTTGCAGACGGCTCCATCCCGCTCGATCATATTCTTGCAGGTGGGCCGGATCTTGACTGGGAGGCCGATATTGCCTGGATCATCCGTGGTGGCGATGATCCCTTCACCTGGATCGAACGCTATGGTGAGCGTATAGGTGCAGTGCATGTCAAGGACATCGCGGCAGCCGGCAAGAATGCGGATGAAGATGGCTGGGCCGATGTTGGCCATGGCACCGTCGACTGGAAGAGGTTGATGGCGGCGTTGAGAAACACCCGCGCCAAATATTTCATCATAGAGCATGACAACCCAAGCGACGTGGGTCGGCTGATCAGGCGATCCATTGCAGCCTTCAACACCTATTAAACCAATATCATTTCGGAGCCGGTCATGGCCAAGGAACTCGGTGTCGGCATCATTGGATGCGGCAATATTTCACTCACTTATCTGGCGCTTGCGCCATTGTTCAAGGGCTTCAAGGTGCTGGCCTGTGCCGATCTCGATCCTAACGCGGCAAAGATGCGGGCGGATGAATACGCATTGAAGGCACAGTCCGTCGAGGAACTGCTTGGCAATGACGAGATCGACCTGATCGTCAACCTTACAATTCCGGACGCCCACTTTTCCGTTTCGAAATCGGCTCTTGAGGCGGGCAAGCATGTCTATTCGGAAAAGCCACTTGTCCTTTCGCTCCAGCAGGGCGAGGCATTGCAGAAGATTGCCGGCCAGTGCGGCGTGACGGTCGGTTGCGCTCCCGATACATTCCTCGGCGGCGCCCATCAGCATGCACGCGCATATATCGACGATGGTCACATCGGTCGCATCACATCGGGAACCTGCCATGTCATGAGCCCCGGCATGGAGATGTGGCACCCAAATCCAGGCTTCTTCTTTAGGGCCGGCGGCGGCCCTATCCTTGATCTCGGGCCATATTACATAGCCAACCTCATCAATCTGATTGGCCCGGTGAAGCGTGTCGCCGCATTGGCATCAATGGCCAGTCCGACGCGCCTCGTCACCAGTGAGCCACTTGCGGGGCAGGTCGTGCCGGTGGAGGTTGCGACAAATGTCCATGCGATCCTTGAATTTGTGAACGGTGCAACAGTGACGCTGACAGCAAGCTGGGATGTCTGGTCGCATCGTCATGCCAGCATGGAACTCTACGGGACCGAGGGGTCGCTTTTCGTCCCCGATCCCAACTTCTTTGGCGGCGTTGTTGAAGCTTCCGGTCGTGACGGAAAGATCGAGGCGCTGCCGGCGTGGAATCATCCATTTTCGAAGGTGAACCAGGAACATGCCAATGGCCAACGCGCCAACTATCGTGCGGCCGGGCTGGCAGACATGGCGATGGCATTGATCGAAGGCCGCGATCCACGCTGCTCGCTTGATCGCTCGCTGCACGGCATTGATGTGTTGACCTCGATTCTGAAGTCGGGGGAAGAGGGACGATTTGTCGAACTGACGACCCGTTGCACACAACCCGAGCCGCTTGGTATCGATGAGGCGCTGGCGCTTCTGCGCTGATTGTTTATGAATGACGGTGAGGGTGCCGTTCGGCGCCCTGGTCGTTTCCCAAAACTAGGAGGATGTCATGGCCTGGCAACCGGCTGATGATCGCTATTCGAGGATGAAGTACAACCATTGCGGCCGCTCTGGCCTCAAGCTGCCGGCACTGTCGCTTGGCCTCTGGCACAATTTTGGGCACGATACGGCGCATGAACGCAAGCTGGCCATCTGCCGCAAGGCCTTTGATCTCGGTATTACGCATTTCGATCTCGCCAACAACTACGGCCCGCCGCCCGGCAGTGCCGAAAGCGCTTTCGGCGAGATCCTGCGCACGGACTTTTCAGGTTATCGCGATGAACTGATCATTTCGTCCAAGGCCGGCTACAACATGTGGCCGGGACCCTATGGGGAGTGGGGAAGTCGCAAATACCTGATTTCTTCCTGCGACCAGAGCTTGAAACGTCTTGGTCTCGACTATGTCGACATCTTCTATTCGCACCGGTTTGATCCAGACACGCCGCTTGAGGAAACCTGTGGCGCGCTTGACCATATCGTGCGCTCTGGAAGGGCACTCTATATCGGGATTTCCTCTTATAACTCAAAGCGCACACGCGAAGCAGCGGCGATCTTGAAGGATCTCGGCACGCCGGTCCTCATCCATCAGCCAAGCTATTCGATGATCAATCGCTGGATCGAGGAAGATGGTCTTCTCGATACGCTCGAAGATCTTGGTATCGGTTCAATCGTCTTTTCACCGCTCGCGCAAGGCATGTTGACATCGAAATATCTGGCCGGTGTGCCGCAAGGCAGTCGCGCGTCGCAGGGCAAGTCGTTGCGGTCGGAATTCCTGAGTGACGAGAATATCAAAAATCTCAAGGCCCTCAACGAGATTGCACAAGGCCGTGGCCAGTCTCTTGCGCAAATGGCAATCGCCTGGGTATTGCGTGGCGGACGCGTCACCACTGCCCTGATAGGTGCCAGCCGGCCGGAACAGGTTGAAGATTGCGTCAAGGCGCTCGAGAAGCCGGATTTTGACCCGCAGGAACTGGTCGAGATCGACAGGTATGCCAGCGAAGGCAATATCAATCTGTGGGCAGCGTCAGCGGAACGTCAAGGACCACAACGCAAGTGATGATTTGAAATCGCAAGCATGAAACTGGCTTCCTCCCCGCAATCGGGGTGGGAGCGTTGCCTGCCTAACTGATCGGGCAGGCAATGGTTTGGGAGGAAAGTCATGATCCGCAACCCGATCCTGCCGGGGTTCAATCCTGACCCGTCGATCTGCCGGGTCGGCGAGGATTATTACATCGCCACGTCGACCTTCGAATGGTATCCCGGCGTTCAGATCCACCACTCCCGTGATCTGGCGAACTGGACGCTGGTACGTCGTCCGCTGGAGCGCAAAAGTCAGCTTGACATGCGTGGCAATCCTGACAGTTGCGGTATCTGGGCACCTTGTCTGTCTTATGCAGACGGAATGTTCTGGCTCGTATACACAGACGTGAAACGCTATGACGGCAACTTCAAGGATGCCCATAACTACATCGTGACTTCGAAGACGATCGAAGGCAGCTGGTCAGACCCCGTTTACGTGAATTCATCAGGGTTTGATCCTTCCCTTTTTCATGACGATGACGGCCGCAAGTGGTTCCTCAACATGCAATGGAACCATCGGAGTGAAAGCTATGGTGGAGCGCCGAAACATCCTGCATTTGATGGAATTCTCTGTCAGGAATGGGATCCGGTGTCGCAATCGCTGACCGGACCTTTAAGGAATATCTTTGCCGGGAGCCCGCTCGGACTGGTCGAGGGACCACATCTGTTCAAACGTAATGGCTGGTACTTTCTGACCACGGCGGAGGGCGGCACGGGATACAACCACGCCGTGACAATGGCACGATCGCGTTCCATCACCGGACCCTACGAGCTCCATCCGAACCTGCATCTCATGACCTCAAAGGACAGTCCGGATGCCGTCCTGCAAAGGGCAGGGCACGGACAATATGTCGAGACGCCCGATGGACAGGCGTATCATACCCATCTGTGCGGGCGGCCATTGCATCCGAAACGCCGCTGCACGCTCGGGCGTGAAACTGCATTGCAGAAATGCCTCTGGGAGAATGACTGGCTCTATCTGGCCCAGGGCGGTGTCGTTCCAGATGTCGATGTCGTGGCACCTGACGATGCTCAAACGGCTGAAAGGCCTTCGCGCACCGAGACCATATTTCGTCCCGGGTCCTTGCCGATGGAGTTCCAGTGGCTTCGCACGCCTGACCCGGATCGTCTGTTCAGCCTGGACGAACGGCCGGGATACTTACGTCTTTATGGCCGTGAAAGTATCGGCTCGTGGTTCGAGCAATCCCTGGTCGCGCGCCGACAGGAGGACCATGCTTTTAAGGCGCAGACGGTGATCGACTTTTCTCCCGACACCTATCAGCAATGCGCCGGGCTGGCCCACTATTACAATCGCCATAAGTTTCATGCAGTGGTCCTCACATTGCATGAAAAGCTTGGTCGTGTCGTGACGATCTTTTCGTGCCCGGGAGACTTCCCGAATGCACGCATGAGCTTTCCGGTTGCAAGTGGGGTGAGCGTGCCTGATGGCCCCATCCAGCTCGCCATGGACGTCAAGGCAAATGACTTGCAGTTCTTCTGGCGCCCGGTGGCGCAGGAAGAATGGCTGGCTATCGGCCCGAAACTTGATGCAGGGGTGGTGTCCGATGAAGGCGGGCGTGGTGAGCACGGATCATTTACCGGTGCCTTTGCCGCAATGTTTGCGTTCGACACGTCCGGACGAGGATGTGCAGCTGACTTCCAGACCTTTGTCTATGCAGCGGCAGACAGTGAGGTGGCACTTTAGAAGATATGTTTAGGTGACTGTAATTATTAAATTAAGTTAATCTAACATTCATATGCGGTTCATCGGACAGGCCTTAGTTGTCACCTTGTGAACAACCCCTGGAGACTGCCATGAAAAAGTTTGTTGCTGTTATGCTTGCCGCTACTGTCCTTGCCGCTCCCATGGCACAGGCCCGCGACGATCATCGCGGGGCCGACCGCCGCCCGCACATCGAAAATCGGATCAAGGTCGAGAAGAAATCTGTAAAGAAGGCAGATCCGAGGAAGGATGCGAGAAAATCCGCCATGCGGACGCATCGCTGGGAGAGGGGGCACCGTCTTTCTGCAAAGGAGCGCCGACAGATGCGCGAGGTCCGCAATTACAAGCAGTACCGGCTTTCGGCGCCTCCAAAGGGACAGCGTTGGGTCCGCGTCGATAACGACTTCCTGCTTGTCGGCATCACCTCGGGCATCATCGCCAGCATTATTGCCGGTCGTTGAAAACTGAAGAACTCATGAGCACGAGGGCGCTGATGCGCCCTCATGTTATTCAGCCGACGTCATCGAGGCAGTCACTCAAACTGGTGGCGATCGAACGCATCAGTTCAAAGTAGAGCTCTGGGCCCTGTGCAAGTGAAGCCCCCAGGGGGTCAAGGGTTGCAGATCGGGCAGATGTTCCTTCAATCACGACTTCAACGAGTTTCGGTTCAAACTGTGGCTCGGAAAATACGCAGGTTGCCTGCAGTTCCTTCACCTTTGCCTGTATTTGCGCAATGCGTTCGGCACCGGCCATGACTTCCGGGCTGACGGTGATCGAACCGGCCACAGTCACTCCGTAATGCTCTTCGAAATATTGATAGGCATCATGAAAGACGATGAATGGCTTGTTCTTCACAGGTGAAAGGGTGGCGGCAATCTCCACGTCGAGTTCATCTATTTTGTCGGTCAACTTCGCCAGATTGGCGTGATAAGCGGCAGCATTGTCAGGATCAAGAGCAGCAAGAGACGTCTCGATGGCCGTGGCCATCACCTTCGCGTTTTCCGGATTGAGCCACAGATGGGTATCAATACCCCCGGTCTGGTGGTCGTGATGGTGCTGGTCTTCGGCGTGATGATCATCTTCGTGACCGTCAGCAGACTCTGGTTCGTGATCATGGCTGCCATGATCGTGGGTTTCAAACGGGCCTCCTTCCCGCAACGGTAGCTTCACGAGACCTTCCAGACTGTCGAGCCTGACGATGGTCGCGTCGGATGCCAGTGCGTCCAGTGGCTTTTTAAGGAATGCTTCCATGGAAGGTCCGGTCCAGAAGATCAGATCCGCGTCTTGAACGTTGCGTGCATTGGATGGCTTCATCGTGAAGGTATGCGGCGATGCGGCGCTCTCGACGATCAGGTCAGGCGTGGCGATGCCTTCCATGATGGCGGCCACCAGCGAATGGATGGGCTTGATCGACACGACAACATCGGGAGCAGCTGTCGCTGACGAGGCTGCAAACAGCACTGATGTTGCAGCTAGGTGTGCGAATAACTTCATGGGCAATTCTTCCAATTGAATGTTATGTTATTACATTAATTGCGTTATGCTATAACGTGTGCCATAGCCACAATCAACAGGGCTGCAGAAAAAGATGCTGATGGATGTCAAGGACGACCCAAGTGGTCGAAACAAACTCGTGGAACTCGACAATGCGGGTGTGTACCGCGATGGACGGTGGCTGGTTCGTGGCGTGGACCTTTCGATCGCCCGCGGAGAGATCCTGACGCTCATCGGCCCGAACGGCGCCGGCAAATCGACAATCGCGAAACTGGTCACCGGGGTGCTCAAGCCCGATGAGGGTAAGCTTCAGCGAAATGATCGCCTTCGCGTCGGTTATGTGCCTCAAAAACTCACCATCGACTGGACGATGCCGTTGTCCGTTCGCCGATTGATGCGCCTGACAGGCCGCCTCGACGACGACGCTCTCATGTCGGCACTTGAAGCAACGGGAATTCCAAATCTGGCAGGCTCGGAAGTCAGGCATCTTTCCGGCGGGGAGTTCCAACGCGCTCTTCTGGCGCGCGCAATCGCCAGAAAACCAGATCTTCTGGTGCTCGACGAGCCTGTTCAAGGTGTCGATTTTGCAGGGGAGGCGACGCTTTACGATCTGATCAGGCAGATCCGCACGACAACGGGATGTGGCATATTGCTGATCTCCCATGACCTGCACATGGTAATGGCGGGAACTGATACCGTCATCTGCCTGAACGGACATGTCTGTTGTCGTGGGACGCCGGAGACGGTCAGCCGCAGTGAAGATTACAAGCGCCTCTTCGGAGGGGCCGGACGGGGCCTTGCGATCTATAGCCACCAGCACGACCACACCCATCTGCCTGATGGCCGGGTTCTTCACGGAGACGGTTCAATTATCGACCATTGCCATCCAAATGATGGTCACCATGACCATGATTATGGTGATGATGACGGTCATGTCCAGGGTGACCGCCATGCTTGATGATTTCTTCATACGTGCACTGATCGCCGGGATTGGTGTTGCCCTGACTGCGGGTCCTCTTGGTTGTTTCGTCGTGTGGCGCCGCATGGCGTATTTCGGTGACACGATGGCACATTCGGCGCTCCTTGGTGTGGCTCTGTCACTGCTTTTCAACCTGAACCTCTTGATTTGCGTTTTCGCCGTCGCCGTCGTCATTTCGCTCCTGCTGCTTGTTCTTCAGCGGCGCAAGGCCCTGTCAGCCGATGCGCTTCTTGGTATCCTGTCGCATTCAACGCTGGCCATTGGCCTGGTGCTTGTTGGTTTCATGAGTTCGGTGCGCATCGACCTCATGGCATTCCTGTTTGGCGACATCCTGGCGGTGACGAGATCCGATATCGCGCTGATCTGGGGAGGCGGAGCAATCGTCCTTGTTGCAATTGCCAGTCTCTGGCGGCGGCTTGTTGCGTCCACGGTCAGCGAAGACATTGCCGAGGCCGAGGGACTGAGACCGCATCAGACACGATTGCTGTTCATGCTGTTGATGGCACTCGTGATTGCAATGGCGATGAAGATCGTCGGCATCATGCTGATCACGGCGCTTTTGATAATTCCGGCAGCGACTGCACGCCGGTTTTCGACCACTCCGGAGACAATGGCCATCCTGGCGTCGCTCATCGGGGTCCTGGCAGTTTGCGCTGGTCTGTTCGGCTCACTACATTACGATACGTCATCCGGCCCTTCGATCGTGGTCGCGGCCCTGGTCCTTTTTGTGGCAAGCCTGATGCCGTTTCCGACCGGCAGGCGATTGGACCGTGATGCAATGAAAGGAGTGCGCCGATGATTGCGCCCGCTTTGACGAAGAACCAGTCAATGGTTTTCGATGTGCTGACGAAGTCCGACGCGCCGCTTAGCGCCTACACGATACTCGATCGCCTGCGCAGCGAAGGATTTCGGGCACCGCTTCAGGTCTACCGTGCTCTCGACAAGCTGCTCGAACGTGGAATGGTTCATCGGCTGGAAAGCCTCAATGCCTTTGTTGCCTGTGCCCATCCCCAAAGCGAGTGTTGCCAGGGGCATGGTCAGGCAACAGTTGCCTTTGCCATCTGCGAAAGCTGTGGCCATGTGGTGGAATTCCACGATCATGGCGTCGATCATCGGCTTGCTGATTGGGCAGCTCAGCGTCGTTTCAAGCCTGAAAAGACGACGATCGAGATCCGGGGCCTGTGCGAGGCGTGTGCGGCCTAGATCGGACGCAGCTCGCGGGCATAGCGTTTCCATCGGGCGACATAGTGTAGGGCAGAGGTCGTCAGCGCCTCGACCGCTGCATCATCAAGAGTGCGGATTGCCTTTGCCGGCGCACCGACGATCAGGGAATTATCAGGAAATTCCTTTCCTTCGGTTACCAGCGCATTGGCGCCCACGAGGCAGTTTTTGCCGATGCGTGCTCCGTTCAGGATCGTGGCGCCCATGCCGATGAGGCAATTGTCGCCAATCGTGCAACCGTGAATGATGGCGTGATGGCCGATTGTGCAGCCGGCGCCAATTGTCACGGGAAGGCCGACATCGTTGTGTACCATGACGCCTTCCTGGATATTGGTACCCACGCCGAGCGTGATTGGCTCGTTGTCGCCGCGCAAGACCGCCCCAAACCAGATCCCGACGTCTTCACCAATGTGGACCTCACCAATGATGGTTGCGTTCGGCGCCACCCAGTAGCGATCGGGGGCAGGGGTGTTTGGCTGGCGCTCGCCGAGGGCATAAAGTGGCATGGGTTCTCCGATATTCCTTCGTATTTCTGTCATTCAAAATGGACGATTCCGCGTTGTGATCCAAGTGGATCAACATACTGACCTGCCAGCAGGCTTTGGCCGGATTGTATATCCATGATCCTGAATATCCATCAACAGCGGCATGTGTTCCTGTAATGCTGCTGCCATATCCTCGTTGTTCGACATCTCCCAATGCCGCTGGTCGCTTCCCGGTCCGTGGGAACGATCGGTCGTCTGGAACTAAGGCTTGTTGGTCCGGCCTGTTTGAAATTGGCATAAGGAGCGGCAATGTCCCTTTGAAAACGCGGTCTGGATCGTTACATGTCGCAGCACGAGTTATATCAGTTTTGTCCGCTCAAGGATTGGTTCGGGAATTTGAAGCAGGTGGCGAAAAGAAAGAAGATCCTTGCTGTAGCACCAATGATCGACTGGACCGATCGTCATTGTCGCTATTTTCACCGGCAACTGACGGCGCGTGCTCTTCTTTATACCGAAATGATCGTTGCCGACGCTGTCATTCACGGGCCTCGGGAGCGCTTGCTCTCCTATTCGCCACAAGAGCATCCTGTTGCACTGCAACTGGGAGGGTCGGATCCGCAAAAGCTTTGCGAAGCCGTAAAGATTGCAGCAGACTACGATTATGACGAGATAAACCTCAATGTTGGTTGTCCTTCCGATCGTGTACAATCAGGTACATTCGGTGCATGCTTGATGAAGACGCCCGGAGTGGTTGCAGACTGTGTAAGGGCGATGAAACAGGTTTCACCGGTTCCGGTAACAGTAAAGTGTCGGATCGGTGTTGATGAGCAGGAACCACAAGACATACTGCCCGACTTCCTGGCGAAGGTGATCGATGCAGGCGCCGATGCTGTGTGGGTCCACGCAAGAAAGGCCTGGCTCCAGGGTCTGTCACCAAAGGAGAACCGAGAAGTTCCTCCGCTCGATTACGATATCGTTTACCGGATGAAGGAGCAGCATCCCGATGTGTTCATCGGCATCAATGGTGGCATACAGGATCTTGAACAGGCCCTTTTGCATCTTCGTCATGTCGACGGGGTCATGCTCGGCCGCGCTGCCTATCAAAATGCCGGATTACTGACTGGCGTCGACGATCTGGTGGTTCACGGCAAAACTATAGGTTCTGCGCCCGAAACGAGCGACTGGTTGGCGCTGCGCGATGCGATGATGTCGTATGCGGACGAAGTGATTGCTTCTGGCGGGCGGCTCAACCATGTAACCCGTCACATGGTCGGTCTGTTTCAGGGCTTTTCGGGTGCCCGACGCTATCGGCAGATCCTGTCGACGCAGTCCACACGGATCGGCGCCACCCCGCAGGTGATCAAAGAGGCGTTTGCAGCGGTAGATATCGATGCGGGCGCCAGGGTGCAGTCTGCCGTCCGGCGCGCAGGCTGAGTATTGCCTGTCTCTCTTTTCACATAAAGTTGAGGGCAGGAACGATCCCCATATGTCCGGGTTTGGCTTTTTTAGGCAAAACCAGGAGCCCACCATGACAGGACGAATTCTTTCAATCCTTCTTCTATCAACGGCCTTTCCACTGACTGCCCTTGCCCAGACAAGCCAGGGTGAGGCAGGCACGACAATTACCAATCCGGGTTCAGCCGCGGAGCAGAGCGAACCTTCGGCAATGGGACAAACCGCAGCGACCTCTGGCCCATTCGTGACGATCCCCGAAACCGGCGTGTGGCGCGTGAGCGACTTCGAAGGCAAGGCCGTTTTCAGCACAGAAGGCGAGAGTATCGGCGAGATCAATGATGTATTGGTCAGCCAGGATGGCTCAGTGAATGCCGTTGTGATCGGTGTCGGCGGTTTCCTCGGCATTGGGGAAAAGGATGTTGCCATCGACATGAGCGCACTTGAGCTTGGACCGGGTGCGACACCGGCGGAAGCTGCCGCAGTTTCCGCAGAAAATCCACAAGCGGCTCCAGGGGGCGTTTCGAGCGAGACAACGGCATCGACCACCGACAATGCTGCGACACCGCCACCTGCTGGAACCGCAACCGAAAACGATACCGCAGCCAATAGCGAGGCCGCACCAGGCGCTCCGGCAATGCCGCAAACCGGCGATGATCAGCAGATGGCCGCAAACGACGCTGCTATGGGT
>JAEWDP010000172.1 GCA_023390055.1 Pseudomonadota bacterium
GCCTGAAGTGGCTGAAAATGGCTGCTTAGTGCGGAAACATCCAAATCTGAAAATGCTAAGATGTTGAAATAGCGAGATTAAAATTTGGAGTCGCCTCTAAATTCCAAGTTTGGCAGAAGTCGGGAGGGTTTGCGCATGGCGAGAGGTCTCGACGAAAGGCTTATGGAAGCAATCAATACCGAAGCAGAACGGGACCGATTGCGGACCGGCTGCATCATACACCTGCGCGAAACTGCGGAAAGGCTACATGCAATCCACCCACTCAGGACGGTCGACGAGATTGAAAGCAGAATGAAACTCGCTGCATGGCCCTATGGGCTTCTGTCGCCACATAGCACAAACAAGAGTGAGACAACATAACATCAAATAGATATACGCCAATCGTTCCTGCCGCCTGAATGAGGCGCAGGATCTTCCATCACGGGGTCTAGGCGGAGTTCCTTTTTTTAAGGAAACGGAGCCGATGATCTGATCGATCAAGCCTTAAATACGGTGTAGCACACGCGCCATGTCCGATAAAAAAAGCTCATGACAGCAGTTGCCATGAGCTTCCAAAGTTGAAAGTGGCGGTTCCCACAGGCGCCGCCACTTGTAAAACCCAGCTTACTTACGGATCTCTTCCAGCTTGGCGAGGATGCCGTCTACAACGTCTGCACCAATTTCCGCCTTATGCTTGTCATATACGACCATCGACTTCTCCCGGATACGGGCCTGTTCTTCCGGAGACAGAACATTCACTTCCAGGCCAGCTTCCTTGATCTTTGCGAGCGATTCCTTGTTCAGATCCTGGATGACCTTACGCTCTTCGTCGCGACCGACGATTGCGCATTCGCGGAGTGCAGCCTGCTCTTCAGCCGTGTAAGTGTCGAAAATCGCCTTCGAGAACAGGAAGAGGAACGGCGTATAGGCGTGGTTCGTTTCAGTGATGTAATTCTGGACTTCGTAGAACTTCGAAGTATCGATCGTTACGTAGGGGTTTTCCTGGGCATCGATCGCCTTGGTTTCGAGAGCCGAGAAGACTTCACCAAATGCCATAGGCGTGGCATTCGCACCGAGGTTCTGGAAGGTATCGAGGAAGATGTTGTTCTGCATGACGCGGATCTTCATGCCGTCGAAGTCTTCCCACTTCGTCACGGGGCGTACCGAGTTCGAAAGGTTGCGGAAGCCGTTCTCCCAGTAAGCGAGATTCACAAGACCAGCGGCCTCAAGTTTCTCGTTCATCATGTCGCCGAATTCGCCATCAAGAACTTCATAGGCCTCTTCAGGGCTAGCAAACAAGAATGGCAGGTCGAAGACGCCGAGTGCTGGAATGATCCCTACAAGCGGTGAAGATGACGTCACGACAGCTTCCTGAACGCCCGAGCGCAAGGCCTGGGTCGCTTGAAGGTCGCCACCAAGCGCGCCACCCCAAAAGGCAGTCAACTTCAGCTTTCCACCGGACTTGTCATCAAGGCAAGCTTGCATCACCTCGATGCCGTTACCGACCGGATGATCCTCATTGATGCCATTGGAGACACGGATCGTACGATCATTAAACTCGGCAAAAGCCGGAGCAGCACCGGAAATCCCGAATGCGATCGCGGTTGTGGCTAGAAGCAGTTTTCTCATTGGTATCCTCCCTTGGGAATGGTTGATGAGAGTTAACAGATAATCAGTACAGCCAACGTGCTGGTACGATGACGAGGTCCGGGAAAAGGACCAGTAGCAACAGGACAGCTACTTGAGCAACCAGGAATGGCCATACCCCGATAGCTACCCTTCCGAGCGGGACGCGTCCAACGCCACTGACGACGTTCAACACGACGCCCACAGGTGGTGTGAGCAAGCCTATGCAGGTGTTCATAATGAACAGCACGCCAAAGTAAACCGGATCAATGCCGGCCTGTTTTACAATTGGCATCAATACGGGAGTCAAAATCAAGATGGTTGGCGTAAGGTCGAGCGCCGTCCCGACCACGAGTACAACCAGCATGATCACAAACATCAACAGTGTCGGACGGTCGATCAACGGCTCTATATAGCCAGTGATCTCAGCAGGAATGTTCGCCGCCGTAATCAACCAGGCTGATACGAGCGCCGCGCAGACGAGGAACATGATGACTGATGTCGTCTTTGCAGCTTGCAGAATGACATGTGGCAGCTCACGCAGCTTCAACTCACGGTAAATGAACACTCCGACGAACAGTGCATAAGCTGCCGCGACTACTGCAGCCTCGGTCGGTGTCACCATGCCAGCCCTGATGCCACCGAGGATAATAATCGGCATACCGAGTGCCCATAATGCCCTGACCGTCGCCTTGATTCGTTCCTTTCCGCCAACGCGGGGTAGCGTTTCGACCTTATCCTTGCGAACTACGATCAGCCACGTGATAACCAGCGAAACTCCCATCATCAGGCCGGGAACAATTCCAGCCATAAACAACTGGGTGATTGAGACATTTGCAGCCACACCAAAGACGATAAAGGCCATCGATGGTGGGATCACGGGTGCAATCACGCCACCTGAGGCGATCAACCCTGCGGAACGAGGGACATTGTATCCGGCTTTTGCCATCATCGGAATAAGGATCGCTGCGAGTGCCGCCGTATCGGCTGCGGCCGAGCCCGATATGCTTGCCATGATGACGGCGGCCATGATTGCAACGATGCCGAGGCCGCCGCGTATGTGACCAACGCAGGCGATTGCAAAATCGATGATGCGTCGTGACAAGCCACCGGCATTCATCAACTCGCCGGCGAGGATAAAGAACGGAATTGCAAGCAGGGTGAATGTATCTGCGCCGGCGATCATGTTCTGAGCAATGATCTGGGTATTGAACATACCCATATACGACATCAGTATCACGCCACAGAACATCAGTGCGAACGCTACGGGAACGCCTATCGCCATTGCTCCCAAAAGCGAGACGATAAAAACGACAAGGGTCATCAGGTGCGCTCCGCCAGGTGTTCAAGTGTCATGTTTTCGCCGGCAAAGGCCGCAATTTCTTCGTCTGTTACGCGTCCCGTCAAAAGTCGGACGAGACGGTCAAGCGCTATGATGACCACGCCCGTGCCGGTAAAGAACCCGATGCCGTAAACCCATATCATAGGCATTTTGGTAACAGGTGCAGCCATACTGGCGTTGATCGGCATCTGCTTCCACGTACCCCAGAAGAAGATCGCCGATACTGCGATGATGATGATGTTAGAGGCAATCATGCAGATGATGCGGCCCTTGCGTCCAAACAACATCACCAACGTCTCTACGCCCATATGTGAATTTTCACGAAAGGTCAGTACGGCGCCGATGAATGTCAGCCACACGAAGAAATAGCGAGAGAGTTCGTCCGAGACGTTTAGACCCGAGTTGAAGCCATAGCGCAGCACGACGTTCACGAACACCATGATGGCCATTCCCGAAAGCAGGATAATCAAAAGTACTTCGAGGAACTTATAAAAGATGTCGATCGCTCGTTGCATCCGTTGTATCCTTTTGCCTACAGGAGGCCGCGTTTAGCAAGATTCTTCATGAGGGCGCCGAGGCCGAAGTCCCACGGTGAACAACGGTCGCTACGTTCAACCCAGTTTATAAGGCAACCAAGCCGTGGCGTCGATATTTCCACGCGATCACCAAATTCGTGTGTGAACCCCAATCCCGCACCCCGGCGATCCTTGACCGGTGCGAACATCGTGCCGAGGAAAAAGACAACCCCATCAGGATACTGATGGTTTTCGTTGAGCAGCTGCGCAACGAGATCTTCCGGTGTCCGACTGATCGACGCCATTGGACTGAGGCCCGTCATGGTAAAGCCATCGACGCCCTCTACGGAAAGGCTTATCTCGGCCTTCTTGACATCTTCCAGGCTAAACCCACCGTCAAACAGACGAATAAAGGGACCAAGCGAACAGGACGCGTTATTATCCTTCGCCTTGCTGAGAAGAAGTGCTGAGCGGCCCTCGAAGTCTCGTAGATTTACATCGTTGCCGAGCGTGGCGCCAACGATCTTTCCTTTGGACGTTACGGCAAGGACGACTTCCGGTTCTGGATTATTCCAATCAGATTTGGGATGTATCCCGATCTTGGCTCCGCAACCGACAGCCGACATAGGTTGGGCCTTGGTGAATATCTCAGCATCTGGGCCTATTCCAACCTCCAGATACTGTGACCACATACCGAGTTCCTGCAAGAGCTTCTTGACTTCCGCAGCCTTCTCAGATCCGGCCACGAGACCCTTGAGGTTGTCGCCCAGCACCGGAGCCAGTTGTTTGCGAATTTCCTGAGCATGCAAGGGATCACCCTTTGCCTGCTCCTCGATCACACGCTCCAACATACTGTCTGCGAACGTGACGCCGGCAGCCTTAATCGCCTGAAGGTCGGTTGGCGCCAGCAGTTCGCCCGCTTCACCATTCAAGAATTCTTCCAGCGATCCAAGGTCTGGGAATCCGGAAGCCCCCTTCAGCAAATCGACCAGTTTGTCCAGTTCAAGAAGTCCGGAAAGCGTTGCAGCCATCGATGACAGATCAAGGACACGCTCACCAGAGAGTAGAATCGGACACGGCCCTTGGGCCTCCTTTGACCAAACACGCCCAACCAGTAGCGCGTTGTCTACGTCCTGCGGCAGGATATCGTGCGTGCTCAATGCGTTATCAGAATTCACCAAATCGCCTCCAAGAGACCAAAACTGCCCCGATTGTCTGGATGTCTGACAACGAAGTGGCGTGTTTCTATTATGAGTTTTCCACGCTGTCCAGATACCCTGTCCCGTTGTGGAAAAACTTGATGAACGCAATTACTGCGATTACTCGGTCAAAACGTTTCCATTGTCAGTCCCAGGCGTCCTGCTGCGCGCGTCAAGTGCGTTCGCATCGCTACTCTTGCCCTTAGCGGGTCACGACTCGCGACAGCATCACGGATCGCCACATGCTCGGCAATCGTGACCTCAACGATTTCCTCAAGCACGGCCTTAGCTCTTGCTGCGTTAATCGTGAGACTGATCCTCTCGGCAATAAATCCGATAAAGAGTGAGAAATAGTCGTTCTGGGTGGCCGTCGCGAGCGCCTTGTGGAAAACAAGATCGGCAACGATACCTTGATCTGTCCATTTTTCCGCACCAGTCATCTGCTCAAGCGCTGCATCAAGCCGCACCAGATCTTCAGCCGAGTGATTCAGTGCTGCGAGCCCGGCAGCCTCGATCTCAAGCGGCATGCGCAACTGGTAGAGGTTCCGAAATGCATTCCTGTCGGCTAGATCGTCATAATCGATCCGAAGCGATTGACGGCGCTCCGGTTCCGTGGCGAACGCTCCTACGCCTTGGCGCGTTTCAACCAGTCCTTCGTTACGAAGCTGCGCAATTGCCTCCCGGATAACTGAACGGCTTACACCAAAGGTCTTCGCGAGCAAGTGTTCCGTCGGCAATTTCTCACCCGGAGCAACCCGTCCGTCGAGAATTTCCCGACCTATCTGGCCAGCAATTCGCGCCGGCAGATGTTCATTTCTTCTAATCTGGTTGAAATCGGCAACCGCCACGCCAGCCCCTCCCTTGACTACGCCGTCTTCTAGCAATCCGAAGAAAAATTCAACTGGCAACCTGGGTTCATCAGCAGATGCGGATCGATCGCTTGCTTGATGGCTGTCAGCATTTGCCGCCGCACCGGCGGAAGCCTTGCTTCAAAATCACTCCGTTTCAGTCGGCCAATCCCATGTTCAGCACTAATACTACCCTGATAGCGATCAAGTACTGTATTGATCGCTATCTTTGCCTGGTAGATCTGCTCCAAACGCTGTTGCGCGGTCACATTATTGTCGGGCAGCACATTCAGATGAACATTTCCGTCACCAACATGTCCGTATGACACGCTGACTGAACCGGGAACGGCCCGTGCGACGGCTGCTTCCGCATCCGCAACAAAGGATGCAAGTTGTGACAGCTTTACAGAAACATCCGTACGCAAATGCGTACCTCGCTTTGCCTGCCCCTCATTCATTCCCTCGCGGATAAGCCAGAGATTGCGAGCCTGCGCCTGCGAAGCAGCTATCGTACCGTCGAGCACAAGGCCGTCTTCCATCACGCCCTCGAGAAATCGCGCCATCAGCTCATCAATATCGATAAGGCCGGATCCAGAGACTTCCATCAGCACATAGGCCGGGTAGTCCGCGGACATCGGCACTGGAAGATCAGGCATCGCTTCCTTTGCCAACGTGAAAGCGAGCGGCGGCATGAATTCGAAAGCGGACATTAGATCGCAACAATCGCGACGCGCGCGACGATATAGTGTGATTGCGTTCTCGAGGCTTGAAAGCCCGAGCAGTGCTGTCGCTACCTGGTCTGGATAGGGCGTCAACTTGACCGAAACTGCAGTAATGACACCAAGCGTTCCTTCGGCTCCTATGAACAACTGCTTCAGGTCAATCCCGCGATTATCTTTTCTCAAGGTCGACAAGGCATCAAGAATTTTACCATCGGGCAGAACAACCTCAAGTCCAAGAACAAGTTCTCGGGTCATCCCATAACGAAGAACATTGATTCCACCAGCATTCGTCGAGACATTTCCACCTATCCGGCAAGTCCCCTGAGCACCAAGCGCAAGCGGGAAGAACAGGCCCTTCTCGGCAATCGTATCCTTTAGCTCCGACAGAATGCATCCTGCTTCAACCACTGCGGAGAAATCTTCCGCGTCGATCTGGCGAATCTTGTTCATCCGCTCAAGGCTGAGAACAACCTGATTGGTCCCCTTGTCCGGAATCGCACCCAGCACCAGGCCGGTATTGCCACCTTGTGCAACAATCGAAATTCCGAGTTCGCCACACAACTTCACCGCCTCGGCGACCTGCTCCGTCGATCGCGGACGCAAGACGGCAATCGCATCACTGGTCACGTCGCCATGCCAGTCTCGGCAATAAGGGATCATCCTATCGGGTTCACAAAGAACAGCATCCTCTCCCAATTGCGTACACAGGATCTTCCGACGTTCAGCAACTGATGATGCGTATTCGGATGCCATTTCGAGTCCTTCCAATGCCGCAGATCACCGAATCCTGAGCTTCGGCATTTTTGTCTCTGCGTCCAAATAACAGTTTTCAAGTCGATCATATAAAGTTATCAGACAACCTTACAAGATGATTTCTACTGCGGCTATGCGAATGCGACACGGGCTGCATTTCCAGAGGAAGGACCTCATGCATATTCTCATAATCGGTGCGGCAGGAATGGTCGGTCGCAAGCTTACTCAGCGGCTTGTTGCGGATAAGGCACTTGCCGGAAAACCTCTCGAGCAGTTGACCCTTATCGACGTTGTCAAACCGGAGGCGCCTACAGGCTTTACCGGTATCCTAGATGCGCGCGAAGCCGATCTATCCTCACCCGGCGTAGCACAGTCGCTGATTGCCACACGACCAGACATCATCTTCCATCTCGCGGCGATCGTCTCTGGAGAGGCTGAACTGGATTTCGACAAGGGGTATCGCATCAACCTCGATGGAACGCGGTATCTGTTCGATGCGGTTCGACTTGCCAACAACGAAGATGGCTACAAGCCGCGGATCGTCTTCACATCGTCAATTGCAGTCGTTGGCGCCCCACTCCCCTACCCCATACCCGATGATTTTCATCTCACGCCGCTGACAAGCTACGGCACGCAAAAAGCAATCTGCGAGCTCCTGCTGTCCGATTACAGCCGCCGAGGCTTCTTCGAAGGTATCGGCATTCGTCTGCCGACGATCTGCATTCGCCCCGGTAAGCCGAACAAGGCTGCCTCCGGCTTCTTCTCCAACATCCTGCGTGAACCACTGGTTGGTCAGGAAGCCATCCTGCCGGTATCCGAAGAGGTTCGCCACTGGCATACCTCACCACGCTCCGCCGTTGGTTTTCTGCTTCATGGCGCCACCATAGACGTTGAAAAAGTAGGACCACGTAGAAACCTGTCGATGCCTGGTTTGAGTGCGACCGTTGGTGAACAGATCGACGCATTGCGCCGCGTAGCCGGTGACAAGGCTGTTGCTCTCATCCGCCACGAAGCCGACGAGATGATAATGAAGATGGTTGCAGGATGGGCACCTGGATTTGAAGCAACACGTGCGCTTGAACTGGGTTTTACAGCCGAAACGTCGTTTGACGAAATCATCCGGGTTCACATTGAAGACGAGCTTGGAGGCAAGCTGCCGTGAACAATGATGACAAGCCTTCGATTGCATTCCTGGGGACGGGACTGATGGGTGCACCTATGGTGCGCTGCCTTTTGAGATCGGGCTTTCCGGTAGCCATCTGGAATCGCAATCCAGCCAAGGCGCAGCCACTCGTTACGGATGGTGCCACACAATCAGCAACGCCAGCCGAGGCCGTCGTCGGAGCAGATGTTGTTTTCACCATGCTGACCAACGGTGAAGCCGTAAGGGAAGTCCTCTTCGACAAAGGTGTTGCCGATGCCATACAGCCCGGCGCCATTGTCGTCGACTGTAGTTCCATTGCACCGGGGGTCGCCCGTGAACATGCCCGTCGACTTGGTGAAAGAGGCATTCGCAATCTGGATGCACCGGTTTCTGGGGGTACGGCAGGCGCCACCGCTGGCACATTGGCGATAATGGCCGGCGGCACTGAGTCTGACGTCGTGACACTGAAGGACATATTTGCAGCACTTGGCCGTGTGACCTATGTCGGCCCAAGTGGAGCCGGACAGATCTGCAAGCTCGCCAACCAGCAAATTGTCGCGGTCACGATTGGCGCTGTTGCTGAGGCAATGGTCTTTGTTGAAGCCGGTGGAGCATCGCGCGCAGCATTTCGCGATGCAATCCGTGGCGGCTTCGCCGAAAGCCGTATCCTTGAGTTGCATGGCGACCGGATGATCCAACGCGACTTTGCGCCGGGCGGCGCCTCCTCAAATCAGCTCAAGGACCTAGACGCCGTTATGGCGATGGCCAAAGAACTTTCACTGTCTTTGCCTCTGACAAAGGAAATCCGTCAGGCATTCTACGACTTTGTCCAGGAAGGCGGTGGCGAAAAGGATCATAGTGGCCTTCTGATGCACCTCGAGAAGCTCAATTCAAACGATCAGGCATAGCCATGAGTACAGACACCTCCTCCAAGCGCCGACTGAGATCCCAGGATTGGTTCGACAATCCTGACCATATCGACATGACAGCACTCTATCTTGAGCGCTTCATGAATTATGGCGTCACGCCCGAAGAACTGCGCTCCGGCAAACCGATCATCGGCATTGCGCAGAGTGGAAGCGATCTGACACCCTGCAATCGCGTCCATGTCGAACTCGTTAAACGCGTCCGTGATGGTATTCGCGACGCCGGTGGCATTCCGATCGAGTTCCCGACGCACCCGCTTTTCGAAAACTGCAAACGTCCAACCGCTGCACTTGACCGTAACCTTGCCTATCTTAGCCTCGTCGAAGTCTTGTACGGTTATCCTCTCGACGGAGTTGTACTAACAACAGGCTGTGACAAGACCACGCCATCAGCTCTCATGGCCGCCTCAACAGTGGACATTCCGGCAATTGTACTTTCAGGGGGTCCAATGCTCGATGGTTGGCACGAAGGGGATCTTGCTGGCTCCGGGACCGTCATCTGGCGGATGCGGCGCAAGTTCGCGGCCGGCGAAATCGACCGTGAGGAGTTTCTGCAGGCTGCACTCGATTCTGCACCCTCAGTCGGCCATTGCAATACCATGGGAACGGCCTCGACAATGAACGCCCTCGCCGAAGCGCTTGGAATGTCTCTGACGGGATGTGGCGCGATCCCGGCAGCATACCGCGAGCGTGGGCAAATGGCCTACAGGACCGGCAAAAGGGCAGTGGAACTGGTCTGGGAGGATTTGAAACCATCCGATATCATGACCCGTGAAGCCTTCCTCAATGCCATACGTGTCAATTCTGCGATTGGCGGCTCAACGAATGCACAGCCGCACCTTGCCGCGATGGCCAAGCATGCCGGCGTCGAATTCCATCCCGATGACTGGCAGGTTCATGGCTTCGATATTCCGTTACTTGCGAATGTGCAGCCGGCGGGAAAATACCTCGGTGAACGTTATCACCGGGCCGGTGGAACGCCAGCAATCATGTGGGAACTGTTGCAAGCCGGTCAGCTTGAAGGCAACTGCCGCACCATCACCGGCAAGACGATGGCCGAGAATCTTGAAGGTCGGGAAGCAACAGACCGCGAAGTCATCTTCCATTACGATCAGCCATTGAAGGATAAGGCCGGTTTTGTTGTCCTGAAAGGCAACCTGTTTGACTTCGCCATCATGAAGACAAGCGTAATTTCGGATGAATTTCGTGAACGCTATCTCCAGGAGCCTGGTCACGAGGGCGTATTTGAAGGCACCGCCTTGGTCTTCGATGGATCGGAGGATTATCATCGTCGTATCAATGACCCTGCGCTCGACGTCGACGAAAATACAATCCTTGTAATCCGCGGTGCCGGGCCTCTCGGTTGGCCAGGCTCTGCAGAGGTCGTCAACATGCAGCCGCCGGACCATCTCTTGAAGAAGGGCATCGCAAGCCTTCCGACGATCGGAGATGGCCGACAATCGGGAACGGCTGATAGTCCCTCGATCCTAAACGCTTCACCAGAAAGTGCGGCTGGCGGTGGACTGGCATGGATTCGGACAGGTGATGTTGTTCGCATCGATCTCAATGAGGGGCGCTGTGACATGCTGGTTGACCCGCAAGAGATCGAGCGGCGCAAGGCCGATGGCATCCCTGCCGTACCGGCCGACGCCACGCCGTGGCAACGCATCTATCGCAAGTCGGTTACGCAGCTGTCCGACGGGGCCGTCATTGAAGGTGCAGCCGAATTCCGTCAGATCGCATCCAAAACTCCGCCACGTCACAACCATTGAGAAGGACGGCAGCTTGCGGCAGATCTATCGCGAGAACAGAACCTTGATAAAGGTTCTGTAAGCACAAATCTGCCGTTCCAGTTGCGCAGGGTCGTTCAAGGCCTTCGACATGATGATGCCA
>JAEWDP010000027.1 GCA_023390055.1 Pseudomonadota bacterium
ATTCGCCAGACATGAACCCGATTGAAATGGCCTTCTCTAAACTTAAGACATTGCTTCGAAAGGAAAATGCAAGGTCTTATGAGGAACTATGGAAGGCCGTCGGCAGGATATACAACCTCTTCACCCCGCAGGAGTGTTGGAATTACTTCAAACAAGCAGGCTGCGTTGCAGCTTAAACGCCCGACGCTCTAAATGCACAAATACGCAAAGAGGGCATCGCTGCCGTGCCGTCGTCAATCCAAAAGGGATTTTGACCGGCAATACGATCTGTCGGGCATGGTTTGCCCGTCAAAGATCCTCAAATGAAGGTTCGTGGCAAAGTCTTCCCTATTGGGGCTCGCCTCCAAGATGTTGCTTCAACAGCCAATCCCATAGCTCGGCGTCGCCAAGAACTGCCCATTCGACACCAGAATGATCTACATCTTCCAGTACGGTCAGTCGAGCGTTGCGATCCAGTGCCTTCAGACGCTCATAAAGAACCACCGAATCCGAAAGCGGAATTACATCGTCATTTCCGCCGTGAAAGACCCAGAATGCAGTTTTGTCATTCGTTCTGTTGAGGTAATGCCGATTACCACCACCCGCTATCGGAACGACTGCCGCAAATCTTTGCGGAAACTGCTCGGCCATGGCCCAGGCACCAAAACCTCCCCGGCTGAAACCGATGACATATATGCGGGTTGGATCGACGCGATAGTTTGACAGGATTTCCTCAAGTGCAGCATCGATTTTTTCAATTGGGTAAAGCAGCTCTTCACTTGGGTTCTGCGGTGAAAAGACGAGAAACGGGAACTCTTTCCCGTCCTCGATCAGTTTCGGAATTCCGCTAGACTTCACCTTTTCGATATCGTCTCCGCCCTGATCGCCACCATGTAGCCAGACCACGAGAGGATAGGCATCCGTCGACGTATCGTAATCATCCGGCGTATACATGAGGTAATTGAGGCTGGATTTTATGCTCGCGCTTGATTTGAGCGCAACCTGCGCTGCATTTGTGGCACCAGCGTAGGTCAACCCAACCATTGCCAAAAACGCCAATGGCAAAAACTTTCGAAACATTGCGATGCCTCCTCTGAAGTGACTACGAAGACGGACATATGGCTTGACTTCGCACAATCAATATCCAGTTCGTGAGCCTCACGCTTTCGCCTTGACGTTCCCAACGCAGGTTGAGAACCCTTAGTCATCAACTGTCAACGGCCGATGCCCGAAGCTGTCGCGCGCGCGGCAGTCAGTCTCAAGATCCAGGCATTGAAGACCGAGGTGATATGCGCCGTGATGGGCACCAGTCGGGATCAACCTGTGCCGACGGTTGTCTGGATATGCGCTGAACGGCGTAATGCCTGCCTTGCACGGGTATTCGGCAGGGATCGGCGGCGAACGTCAAAGACCAACAGAGAGAAGATCGACTACACTCCTTGCGGTGGCACGTCGGATCGCAAGACGGATTTTATGGACGATGCCATCGCATTGTCCGACGGCGACAAGCGTTCAGCCCCGATGCGACGGAATTTCCGGCCGTCCAACCGACAAAGCCGGTTGGTGCGTCCAACCTGCCCCCTTCGCTTGCAACCCGGTCCGGTCGGAGGCTTGCCTCAGCACGCAGCCGCGGACAGGAGCCCTGCCGCTACACGCAAAGACCGGAAGAGATCACAGCGCAATAACCGTCTATCAACTATTGTATAGGGCGCAACAGGCGCAAAGCGTTCATGGTCACGAGCACGGTCGCTCCCGTATCGGCGAGAATTGCTGGCCACAATCCGGTGATCCCAAAGATTGTCGTCATCAGGAATACGACCTTCAAGCCGAGTGCAATGGTGATGTTTTGAAAAATGTTTCGCATGGTACGCTTCGAAAGATCGATCATGAGAGCGACATCGCCGATCCGCCCGTGGACAATTGCAGCATCAGCAGTCTCCAGCGCCACATCGCTACCTGCGCCCATTGCAATACCAATATCGGACGCTGCCAGTGCCGGCGCATCGTTGATGCCGTCGCCAACCTTGCCGACGATAAACCCTTTCTCCTTGAGTTCGTTAACGATCCGCAACTTGTCCTCGGGCATCAATTCGGCCCGGACCTCTAATGCGAGCTGGGTCCCGATGACGGCGGCTGTCCGCTCATTGTCGCCCGTCAGCATGATGGTCCGAATACCCAGACCATTCAATGATCTCAAACCTGACGCCGCATCAGATCGCGGCTCGTCACGGATCGCGATTACCCCTGCAAGGCCATTTGCGACGACGAGAACTGAAACCGTCTTGCCTTCATCGTTGAGCGCAGCAATCCTGCGTAAATGTGCTGTCGACAGGACCGCACGTTTGCCAGCGGACTTCGCAGAACCAAGGAATACTTCCACACCATCGATAATTGCGGCCACGCCCTCGCCCCCAAATGCTCTGGCATCGCTTGCGGCTGGAGCATCGATCCCGTACTCACTCCCCTTTTCGAGTATGGCAACAGCAAATGGATGACTTGATCCCGCTTCCAGTGCAGCGGCATAGCGAAGCACGTCTTCACTGCTGCGGCCAAATGCCAGCAAGTCCGTCACCTTGGGCTTGCCCTCTGTCAGGGTTCCTGTCTTGTCAAACGCGATAGCAGTAAGCTTTCCCAATCCTTCAAGAACGGCGCCACCCTTCATAAGAAGACCGCGGCGCGCGCCAGCCGATAGCGACGCGGCAATCGCCGCCGGGGTCGATATGACGAGAGCGCAGGGGCAACCTATCAAGAGGACGGCCAGTCCCTTGTAGATCCACTCCCCCCAACCGTCGCCGAGGAATAGTGGCGGAATGAAGCTGACAAGCCCCGCGACGACAACCACACCGGGGGTGTAAAAACGCGAGAAGCGATCAATGAAACGCTCGGTCGGAGCTTTCGTTTCCTGTGCCTCTTCTACCAGGCGCACGGTTCGTGCGATTGTATTATCCTTTGCTGCAGCGGTGACCCGGATCCTCAGAACTGCATCACCATTGACGGTTCCAGCAAAGATATTGTCGTCGATACCCTTCCAGACAGGCACACTTTCACCTGTTATCGGAGCCTCGTCGACGAAGCCTTTACCCGACATTATGATGCCGTCGGCGGACACCCGATCGCCGGGACGCACAAGGACGACAGACCCTATTGTGAGTGTCTCGGCTTGAACTTCGCGGACGATCCCGTCTTCCTCGAGCAGCGCCGTCTTCGGCACCAGTCCTGCGAGTGATTTTATGCTGTCGCGCGCCTTGCCAGCGGCGACACCTTCCAGAAGTTCACCGACGAGGAAGAGGAAAATGACGGCAGCGGCTTCGTGCGTCGCATTAATTGCAAGAGCACCGACGGCTGCAATCGTCATCAGCATTTCGATCGAGAACGGTATTCCCGCCAATGCCGCCATGAGGGCGCGGCGAGCAATCGGGATGAGGCCGACAAGCATGGCAATGACGAAGGCATAGACGCCGATGGCCGGGAAAAACTGCTCTATCCCATATGCGATTGCCAAAGAGGCTCCAGCAGCAACCGTAAGGCGTCCCTTGCGACTTTGCCACCACGGTCTTTCGCCTGGCGCATGGTGGCGATGACCCTTAAAGTCTGGCTCGCATGGCCTGGAGGCACCGTCCACGCCAGTGTGGCTGCACACAATTTTGGATCCGACAGAACCCGATCCTGTTGCTTTACCGACCGGAGAAATCGAATATCCGAGGCCCGCCACGACTTTTTCCATGGCCTTGAGATCGGCGGCAGCGGAGGACTTCACAACCATCGTGGCTGAAGTCACCGACACGTCCACATCATCAATTCCGGGAAGACGACGGACAGCCGTGCTGATCTTGCTCGCGCAGGAAGCACAATCCATACCGTCGACACGAAATCTTGTCTGCATCGCTTCGCTCATCTTGCATCCTCATGCTGTTCACAGGAATGCCTACAACCTCTAGCCACTAGAGCTACAAGAGCGAAAAGATGATCTAAGGAATTTTACCGGATCGATAGAGACCCTCCCGGTGATGGTGCAGGTTTTCCCTGGCGGGCAATGTCGAATTTCAACTCATGCGGATGACACCGCGTTCAGGATCGATCAGGCCCTGACTGGACACCTGAAGATGATACTGGATTGCCGTGCCAGGCTTCGCTCCCGCGAGAGATGATTATGAAGATCCCTCAAGCGTGCACCATAACCGGCCAGCCCAGCAGAGGCGCTGGAACAATGGCATGCCTGCCTCGTCTTGCGCAGTCACCATCGGACGAGATCAAGACCCTTGCGCTATTGATGCTTGGGTAGTCGCTTCACATTGTATTGGAGTTCGCTGGCGGTTGCATGGGACCCGAAAAGCTGCAGCAGGCACGCTTCCTCGGTCCGCGACAGATGATTGCGCTCAGCAAAGTCCTTCACCGACCAGACGCGATTCGGGGCTTCATTATTGCCATTCGTGGGGCTAAGATCCTGCATTGGGTACTCCTCCATCCACTGACGAAGATATGGTACTCCGTATAATATTAGCGGCAAGCAAAATTATATCGGCGCAGCTGCGGCCGACTATCACACGCCTGTCGGACGTCTCAGGCTGGCTATGAGGCTTGCGATACCCTCGCCGCCAAGCTTGATCAGATCATAATTCTTCCCGGTGAGCAGCCACTCCCAGCAAAGCCCCTTCATGAACCATTTGACGGCCAACGCCCCAGAGTGTGGTGACCATTTCCGGTCAAGCAGATCCAGGTTTGCTGCCCGTTCAAAAATATCGACGAGAGTCTGCGTTTGTTCTGCGTCAAGTCTGTCAAAGGCGTTCTGGACACGTTGTGCTTCCCCACTCACATTTGTTCGAAGCAAGATCGTGAGCATGCGCTGGCGCTGCTCATCCTTGGTCAGGACTTCCAGCCACTGGATTGCTGCGACCTCGATGAAGGCAAGAGGATCACAGCCTCTGGCGTTCGCCTCCTCAAGGTCGAGCATGCTGATACGCGGCAGTTGCGCCGCATTGTACAATTCCAAGAAGAGATCAGTCTTGTTTGAAAAATGCCAATAGATGGCACCGCGCGTGACCCCGGCAGCCTTTGCGATGTCTTCGAGACGGGAATTGCTTACCCCTTTCTCGAAGAACATCTTTTCTGCGGCCGCCAGAATTGCCGCTCTGGTTTCTGCCGCCTCGGACTTCGTACGCCTCATCCGGCTTAATCGCCAGTTGTTTCCAGCGATCCGGATCCTTCATTGCCCACCTGTGGTGGCGATTTGCCGAACAGGTTCATGATGAAGACGAAGAAGACCGGAACGAAGAAGAGAGCAAGGACGGTTGCTGTAATCATGCCACCGAGAACGCCTGTGCCGATTGCATTCTGGCTCGCTGCACTGGCACCGGTTGCAACTGCAAGCGGGACAACGCCCAGCGTAAATGCCAAGGACGTCATTAGGATGGGACGGAAGCGCAGCTTACAGGCCTCAACTGTTGCCTCCAAAAGCGGTTTTCCTTCCGCCCGCAGGTCTTTTGCAAACTCGACAATCAAGATCGCGTTCTTTGCAGATAGCCCGATAATGGTAATCAGGCCGACCTTGAAATAGACGTCATTCGGCATGTCACGCAACATGACGGCAAGGACCGACCCAATCACGCCAAGAGGCACAACCAGCATGACCGAGAGCGGGATTGACCAGCTTTCATAAAGGGCGGCGAGCAACAGGAAGATGAATACCACCGTCAGGCCCATGAGGAAGGGAGCCTGCGAGCCGGACTGGATCTCCTGAAGAGATTGACCAGACCATTCATAACCGAACCCCTCGGGAAGCTGCTCCATGAGCTTTTCCATCTCTGCGATTGCCGAGCCTGAAGAATGACCAGGCGCCGCGTTGCCGCTGATGCGGACCGCCGGATAACCATTATACCCGACCACCTGTGCGGGACCCTTTGTCCACTCAACAGTTGCAAAGGAGCGAAGCGGAACCATGCCACCGCTGGCATTGGGCACGTTAAGGTCCAGGATATCTTGCGGTGTCATACGCTGGTTCTGTTCGGCCTGCATCGTGACACGCTGCATTCGTCCGGCATTCGGGAAATCGTTGATATAGGCCGAGCCGAGGTTCGCCGAAATGGTCGAATTGATGCTTTCGAAGGTGACGCCGAAGGTGTTTGCCTTCTCGCGATCGATATCGATGACCAGCTGCGCTGCAGTCGGCATGCCCTCAACGCGCATTCCCGTCAGGACCGGGCTTTGCCGCGCAAGCGCAAGCAACTGCTCCGTTGCCAGTCCAAGTGCAGTCTGACCCGCACCCGACCGATCCTGGAGCCTGAAGCTGAAGCCACCGGCATTGCCAAGCCCCTGGATCGGAGGTGGCGACAAGGCAAAGGCAATGGCGTCCTTTATTCCAAACAGCTTTCCGTTTATCCGCTGAGCAAGCGATTGGGCAGAATCGGCCTCACCACGCTCACTCCAGTCCTTCAGCGTGATGAAAGCCAGGCCGGCATTGTCGCCAAAGCCGGAGAAGCTGAAACCACTGATCAGGGTTCGATCGCTGACGGCCGGTTCGGCTGCAAAGATCGCATCGACTTCGTCGGTGACAGATTCGGTCCGATTGGCACTCGCCTCGGCAGGTGCCTGCATGTCGACGATCAGAAAGCCCTGATCTTCGTTGGGCAGGAACGAGGATGGCAGGCTCAAGAACAGATAGGCAAGACCGCCGACAAGGAGAACATAGACGACCATGAAGCGGCCGGCACGCCGGATCGTCCAGCCAACGACACCAGCATATTTGCGCGTACCTGCATCAAATCTACGGTTGAACCAGCCGAAGAAACCCTTTTTCTCGACATGACCCTTGATCGGCTTGAGAAAGGTCGCACACAGCGCTGGCGTCAATGACAGGGCCAGGATGCCGGAGAACAGGATGGAGACAACCATCGTCAGGCTGAACTGCTGGTAGATGATGCCGACAGCACCCGGGAAGAATGCCATTGGAATGAAGACCGCGGTCAGGACCAGCGTGATACCAATAATGGCTCCCGAGATCTGCCCCATGGCTTTTCGGGTTGCTTCCTTGGGAGGCAGACCTTCCTCGGCCATGATGCGCTCGACGTTTTCCACCACAACGATTGCATCATCCACCAGGATCCCGATCGCCAGCACCATCGCAAACATGGTGAGCACGTTAATGGAGAAACCACTGGCATACATGACCGCGCAAGTCCCAAGAAGCGCAACCGGGACAACAAGGGTCGGAATGATCGTATAGCGTATGTTCTGCAAGAAGAGAAACATCACGACAAAGACGAGGATCATCGCTTCAATCAGCGTATGGATCACTTTCTCGATCGAAACAGCGACGAACGGAGATGTGTCATAGGGGATCTGGTATTCGAGGCTGGCCGGGAAGAACTCCGACAGTTCCACCATTCGCTCACGTACGGCGGCTGCCGTTTCCATGGCATTGCCTGACGGTGAGAGCTGAACACCGATGGCAGCAGCTGGCTTGCCGTTGATCTTGGTGGAAAAGTTGTAGGTTTCAGCTCCAACCTCGACACGCGCGACATCGCGCAGGCGGACAGATGATCCATCCGGATTTGCGCGCAACACGATCGCGCCGAATTCCTCCGGCGTCGTCAATTGCCCTTTTACGAGGACCGTGGCCGCGATCTGCTGGTTGATCGGATTGGGACGTGCACCGATGCGACCCGCAGCAACCTGTGCGTTCTGTGACGCGATGGCCTGGCTGATATCAGCCGCAGAAAGATTGAGACCCAGCATCTTGTCAGGATCAATCCAGATACGCATGGCGCGTTGGCTGGCGAACACCTGCGCACGGCCAACACCATCAATACGCTGGATCTCCCCGAGGACATTTCGGTTCAGATAGTCGCCGAGTGCGACGGCATCCAGCTGCCCGTCCGTGGATATCAGCGCCACCATCATCAAGAAGCTGCTGCCGGCTTCCTGTACCTGCACACCCTGCTGGCGAACGACCTGAGGCAAGCGGGCCTCGACCCTTCGAACCGCATTCTGGACGTCGATCGACGCCTTGGCGGAATCAGTCCCCGGCTCGAACGTTGCCGTGATCTGCAGCAAGCCGGTCGAGTTTGATGTCGATTCAAAGTAGATCAGCCCGTCAACGCTATTGAGTTCCTGCTCGATCGGCGACGTCACGCTCTGGTAGACATCTTCCGGAGATGCGCCGGCATAGGTTGCATAAATCGATATCTGCGGCGGCGCGACATTCGGATACTGCGCGACAGGGAGCATCGGGATCGCAAGAATACCTGCAATCATGATGAAAATCGCGACAACCCAGGCAAAGACGGGCCTGCCAATGAAAAATTGTGCCATTGGAACGCTTCCCTCTACTGGCCAGTGGTGGCGGCGTTGCCAGAGGCAGCGGGCTCATCGCCAGACGGGGTGGTGTCGGGCGCGCCGGGAGCCGCAGGTGTCTGCCAGGGTTCCGGCACAACTGTTGCTCCGGGTGCCGTCTTCTGGAATCCTTCCGCGACAACCTTGTCACCTTCCTTCAGGCCCTGGGTAATGACCCAGCGATCGCCCACAATACGCCCAACCGTGACCTGCCGCTGTTCAACCTTGTTCTCATCATTGACGATGAGCAGGTTGGCCTTGCCTCCTGCATCCCGCTGAATTGCCTGTTGCGGCACGGCAAATGCAGATCGTTCGATACCCTGCTCGATCAGGACACGCACATACATGCCGGGAAGAAGATCCCCGTCCGGATTGGGAAATTCTCCGCGCAACGTTACCTGACCCGTGCTGGCATCAACGGCCGCTTCGGAAAACAGCAATCGGCCAGAATGTGGATAGCGGGTATCGTCATCCAGAAGAAGCTTTACCTCCGCCTCATTCGGGCCGGTCATCAACTGGCCCTCCTGCAATGCCTTGCGCAGTCGGATCAGATCGGCAGCAGGCTGGGTGAAATCCGCATAGATCGGATCAAGCTGCTGAATGGTAGCGAGGTTTTCCGAACTGCTGGAACTGACAAGTGCGCCTTCCGTAATGAGTGCACGGCCAATTCTGCCGCTGATCGGCGCCGTGACACTGGCATATTGAAGGTTCAAACGAGCCTCGGCGACGCCTGCCTCGGCCACGGCCACCTCGGCATCGGCCTGTGCAAGTTGCGCAACTGCGTCATCATGGGTCTGCTGGGAGGCAACTTTGGATTTGCGCAATTGCTCCTGGCGATCAGCATTCTGGCGCGCCTGGAGTTGGACCGCCTGCGCCCGACGCAACGTCGCTTCCGCACTGTCGACCCTCACCTGAAAGGGCGCAGGGTCAATCCGGTAAAGGACGTCACCTTCTTCGACCTGCGAACCTTGCTCGAATACACGCTCGACGACAATGCCTGAAACACGCGGCCGCACCTCTGCAATGCGGGTCGGAGCAATACGTCCCGGAAGCTCGTTTGTAATGGGCAGAGCCTCCGCGGCAACGGTGACGATACCGACGGCAGAAGGTGGTGGAGCTTGCGGAACAGCTGCCTCCTCTGCTTCCTGACAGGCCGTCAGCAAGATCAAAAAAGGTAGAAGTAACGCATAGCGGGATCTTGCGGCGGACATCTGCTGCTCCAGGAAATCTGATTAAAAATTTACATACAAGTGAGTACGTATATATGAAACGAAGTGGGATTGTGCAATGCAAAAAGCCAGAAATGGCTGCGTTCATACCAGGAATGTCGTCGACATGACGGTTGCGTCGCTCACCGACATTTGCCCTATTGACTGTGTGACGCCGCAAAGCAGCCGCAAGCGATAAGCGGAGATAACTTGCCTCGCCGAGATCACAAGAAGGACAGACACCAACCTTCCGAGAGCATATCCCTGGCATTCACGAGCAGGCAAGAGATCATGGCGTTGCTTGTGTCATGCTTGAAAATGTCGCCAGTTCCTATAGAATTCTCATCGGATTTTCGCATCGCCACACGAAGCGCCTGGAAGACAGCTTTGATCGTCACCGCCATCAAGGATCTCATGCATCCTTTGAAAATCACCCGCTAGCCCGGGCGCCCATGAATCCTGGTGGCGTTCGGGACAGCCAGGCTTTCAAAAAATCCGCTTCACTGCATTGTCTTTTGTCGCGTGGTCTTCACCGCGGACCAGCGATGCATTCTGCAAGGGCAACCATGATCCTCAGAAAATCGCGATCAAAGAAGGTCACGCTGCAACGGGCCTTCTCGAAGTTCGGCGTCTGCTCGCGCACGCAGGCTGAAACATTCATCCATGAAGGACGCGTCCTCCTCAACGGCCGGCTGGAAACCAATCCCGAGGCATGGATCGATATCCATTCTGACAAGATCACCCTGGACGGTCAGGCCGTGCGGCCAAACCAGAAGATCTATCTGGCCCTGAACAAACCTCGTGGCCTTGTAACCACCCGCCATGATCCCGAAGGGCGCCAAACCGTCTTTGACTGCCTTGCGGAAAATGGACTGCCCTTTCTGTCTCCCGTCGGCAGGCTCGACAAGGCAAGCGAAGGGCTTTTGCTGTTCACAAACGACACCGCCCTTGCCCAGAGACTTCTTGATCCGGCATTGGGTATCGGCAAGACCTATCACGTTCAGGTCTCGGGAAAGCCCACAAGCCGGCAGCTTTCAGGGTTCACTTCCGGAATAATCTCCGATGGCACGCGTCTTACAGCAGCAAGGGCCAGTTGCGTACGTGAGGGCGAGCGAAACGCATGGCTGGAGGTTGAATTGACCGAAGGCAAGAACCGCCAGATCCGCCGCATGGTCGAATCACTCGGGCTGGAATGTCTGAGACTGATCCGTGTCGCAATCCATGACATCGAACTCGGCGATCTTCCGAAGGGATCCTTTCGGCATCTTGAGCGACCTGAAGTTCAACGGCTGCTCAAGATTGTCGACTTGGCATAACTGCCAATTGCCACCATCTTTGTCGTCTTGCCTGAACAGGCAAAGGACCAGCCGCAATCATGACCGCTGATGAGTTCACAAGGAACGACCGTGACACTTTGGACCGAAATAGCCAGTACCCGTAATAGCAGCGGTGACGAGATCATTCTGCGCAAACGCGAGGACGTCTATGAGATCCGCTATAACGGGATCGAGCTCATGACCAATCTCAACCATCAATCGGAAGAGATCCTCGCTGAAAAGCCCATTCTTGCTGCAGGCCCCGACGTCAAACGACTGTTCATTGGTGGCCTTGGCATGGGTTTCACACTTCGTGCGAGCCTTGACCACCTTCCGGCAGACGCAAACATCGTTGTTTGCGAACTGATCCCCGAGATCGTTGCCTGGAACCGAACCTATTTCGGACATCTGACACGCTATCCCCTGGAAGATCCCCGCGTAAGCGTCCTCATCGGTGATGCACTTGATGCACTGCATCAACAGTGCGGAACTTATGATCTCATCCTTCTGGATACCGATAACGGTCCCGACTATACCGTCCGCGAGCAGAACGCTCTCATTTACGAATGTCTTGGCATTCACGCCATCCGGCGCGCCCTGAAGCCGGGTGGAATAGCGTGTTTCTGGTCAGCAACCCGTTCGAGCACCTTCGAGGCGGCGCTCGATCTTGCTTCCTGGCCCTTTAAGCGGGAGCAGGTTAACCTTTCCAACACATCTGCAGATGTCGAACATTACATCTACTTTGTCGGTGACGCCTTCTTGCAGGACACCGATCAAGACACGCAAGAAAGGCGGCGAGGCTCCTCACCTCGCCTGACGGTGTCATGAACGCCGGGCCAAGGTGCCGGCGGTCAAGGCAGGCCTCATTCAGGGCGCGACAATGTCACCCGTCACTTCACTCGACGGGCTTTCGCTGATGAAGCGGTATATGAGCGCGCCCATAACCGCACCAATCATCGGCGCGACCCAGAACAGCCAGAGTTGCTGGAGTGCCCACCCACCAGCAAACAGCGCAGGGCCGGTGCTGCGTGCCGGATTTACCGAAGTATTGGTAACGGGTATCGATACCAGGTGGATCAGCACCAGCGCCAATCCGATCGCCAGAGGTGCAAAGCCTGCCGGCGCCTTGCCGTGGGTTGCTCCCATGATGACGAACAGGAAGATCGCCGTCATGACCACTTCCATCAGGAAGCCGGAGAAAAGATTGTAGCCTCCCGGACTATGGTCTGCATAGCCATTGGCCGCAAATCCTGCAGCGGCACTGAAGTCCGCCTTTCCGCTGGCGATCAGAAAGAGAACGGTGGACGCAACGATCGCACCGGCAAGTTGAGCCAGAATGTAGGGAAATACGTCGCGTGCCGGAAAGCGGCCGCCACTCCACAATCCAACCGTGACCGCCGGGTTGAGATGGCACCCGGAAACATGCCCGATCGCATAAGCCATGATGACGACCGTCAGGCCGAATGCCAGCGCAACACCAAGAAAGCCAATACCCAGGCCCGGAAAGTCTGCGGCCAGAACGGCGGCACCACAGCCTCCGAAAGTCAAAACGAAAGTACCAATTCCTTCAGCGAGGTATTTGTTCATGTTCCCCTCCAATTGCCACGACTCATCAGGCAATCATCAAATTCTACTTGAGGGGAATACTTGCAGCTACCAAATAATATAACAGGCATTGCAATAAACACGCAGATCTACTTCGGGTCAGCGTGATCAATGCAACCAACAAACAATCAGTCGGCTGATCCTTCTTGAAAAGGAGAGGTCCATTCCTGAAAGCAGGACTTATCGCAACACGGGCAAAAGAAGGGGATCTACCTCTTTCGACAAGGAGGTAGATCCGTCGCATCGCTAGAACTTGTAGTTCACGCCTGCCTTGATCGTGTGATCGCTGACGTTTGTCTCGGACGTGGTACCGTTATGGAAGCTGCGAACATCGCCGGTGCGGGTATAATTGTACTCGACGCGGCCCGAGATCTGCTCGTTCAGTTTCTGTTCGACGCCGACGCCGACAAGCCAGCCGGGTTTCCAGCCATCAGGCCCCTTCACGGTGCTCGTGTCACGCAGGCTTGTCATCGCAAGGCCGGCCGTTCCGTAGACAAGGGTGTCGCCCAGCGGTGCACCAACCTTGCCCTTTGCGGCAATGCGATGGCGTTCTTTCAGATCGCCACCCGGCACACCAACTTCGGTGTCCCCGAGATGAGACCATTCAAGCTCACCACCGACAACGGCACCACCGACTTCGGCATTATAGCCTGCCTGAGCACCACCCATGAATTCCTTGTCGCCGGAAAACGGGTTCATCCTTTCTGAACCCATTCCTGCATGAATACCAGCATAGGGACCGGTCCAGCCACCAGATGACTGGTAGGGCTCGTTATAGGTGGGAGCCGGATCCGAATAGGTCAGGTCGGCAGCCAGGGCGAATGTGGTGGTGGCGAAGGTGGCGCAAATTGCCACGGCGAAAGTTCTCACTTTCATGGTCATGCTTTACTCCATACAGCGCCCATACCCGAAAAAGGGACAGACGTTACTCAGGTTACAACAACTGACAATGGCAAACGGACGCCCCTCGGCCTTCGCCGCACCGCGCCACGGCCAGATAGCCATTCATTTTCATAAATTCATAAAGGTCTTCTTAACCTGTGACCCAAATCGGCATCATCGGTCATCAAGTCAGGTAACGATTACGAGAACGCGACGCGGTCATGCCTTGGGCGGGCATGCACGGCCAAATGGTTGCGGGGTGGCGCGTACTTCATGGCCTGGTCATTGACGCTCGCCCGCCATGGCAAACGATCGGCCGCTCTCGAGAAAGGGCCGATCGATCTTTCGCTACTGAAGGAAGCGCGGGACGGGAGCAAATTCCTCGGCCGTCACGCCATTGGTATGCTCGGCTACTGCTTCCTGGCGGCCGCCATCAAGGCCTGTCGCCACAACGGAAACGCGAAATTTGCCATCGAGTTCGCGATCAAAGATTGCACCGACCACGATATCGGCATCATCCATCACCTCATCACGGATACGGCTTGCGGCCTCGTCCACCTCAAACAGGGTCATGTCGGAGCCGCCGGAAATCGAGATCAGTACGCCCTTGGCACCTTTCATCGATATTTCGTCAAGCAGCGGATTGGCAATCGCAGCCTCGGCCGCGACCAGCGCGCGGCCGTCTCCTGCTGCCTCGCCCGTCCCCATCATTGCACGCCCCATCCCCTTCATCACCGATTTCACGTCAGCAAAGTCGAGATTGATCAGGCCTTCCTTGACGATCAGATCGGTGATGCATCCGACGCCTGAAAACAGTACACGGTCTGCCGTGACGAAAGCCTCCGCGAAAGTCGTCTTGGCATCCGCAATACGGAAAAGGTTCTGGTTGGGGATAACGATAACCGTATCGGCCGCACGACGAAGTTCCTCGATGCCGGCATCCGCCGTTGCCATGCGACGATTACCCTCAAAGGTGAAGGGCTTGGTCACGACACCAACCGTCAATATGCCAGCATTGCGCGCTGCCTGAGCAATGACTGGAGCAGCACCTGTTCCGGTCCCGCCGCCCATGCCAGCTGTCACAAAGCACATGTGGCAACCAGCCAGGTGATCCATGATCTCGTCGATGGACTCTTCGGCGGCAGCCCGGCCGATCTCGGGCAGGGAACCGGCACCCAATCCCTCGGTTACCGCCGTGCCAAGCTGGATGCGGCGGGAGGCCTTTGACGTTGCAAGTACCTGCGCATCCGTATTGGCGGCAATGAATTCGACGCCCTCGAGCTTTTCGGTAATCATGTTGTTGATCGCATTGCCGCCGCCGCCACCAACGCCGATCACGGTGATTTTCGGCCGCATTTCCGTGATCATTTGCTTCTTGTCTTCCGACATGGAGATGTCCTTTACATCACTATCGTGCCGGCGGCACCGTCTGTAGCGCCCCGAATCGTTTGTGAGATTAGGCCTCTAACAAGGCAGAGGCGGGGCGAAAGGACAAGGTATGGCCGTATTCCACAGTTGCATCTGAGACAGGTTACGCCCTGATCTCACGCTAAAGCTTTATTTCAGGATCTTCTTATATCCGCATGAAGACAAAGGATGTTTTTATTGTCTTCGACCAAGAAAGGGCCCTGCCGAGGGAAGCGGCAGGGCCAAGACTGGAGGTCATGTTATTATTATATGGCGGTGTCAGGGAGAAACACCACCACCTTTTATTGCTTAAAGCATCCGTGGCCTGGTGTCCCTTTCGGGCGCCAGACCACATCAAACCTGACGGTTTCAATCCGCACGGCATGCCGGACAATCCGAGCAACAGTTCCGACCGCAACAACCCGCAACTCGCCAACAGGTTCCACTATTCCTTAACCGGGGCCTGCTAATCGGATTGGATATTCACGATATTCATATGCATCGGAGGTATTCCGTGGCAGAACCAAGCTTTCGCTTTACGCATTACGACCTGAAAGGGCAGCGCGCCGGCACGGTCGTGGAGGTCAGCCTCAACGCCGTCAACAATGTGCGCCTGATGACAGTCGGAAATTTTCAACGTTTCAAGGAAATGCTCGACTTCAAGTATATTGGTGGTGTCGCCAAGAAGTCTCCCGTCCGACTTGTGGTACCCGAAGACGGCCACTGGCACCTGATTGTCGATACTGAGGGCCATCACGGCCAGGCCGGTTCATCGGTGAAGGTTACACCGCCGGCCGCTTCCCAGAGAAAGGCCGGCTGAGATTTCCGGGCTCAGGGCTCTCCGCGGTCCTTCCTCAACCTTTTCCACCAGTCGAGGCGCTTGCGGATATCACGTTCGAAACCGCGTTCGGCAGGGTCGTAAAAGACCTGCCGACCCATCTTTTCAGGAAAGTAATTCTGCCCTGAAAAGGCGTCCGGCTCGTCATGATCATAACGATAGCCTTCGCCATACCCCTCGCCCTTCATCAGTTTTGTCGGTGCATTCAAGATACGTTTTGGC
>JAEWDP010000099.1 GCA_023390055.1 Pseudomonadota bacterium
GGTTCTATGACGGCGTACCAGACATTCCGAAGAATATCCGGGAGCAATGGATCGAGTTGGCGAAGGAGCGCAGCCTTATCGGTGATGTTGATCTCACAGGGGGTGTGACGGAGGAAGGGTATTCTCCGCTGGAAGCAATGTGGGGCAGACCGACTGTCGACATCAACGGTATCGTCGGTGGCAATCAGGGTCCCGGGGAACGGTCGGTTCTTCCAGGGTCCGCCAGTGCTCGCTTATCCTTTAGACTGGTTGCCGGCCAGGAGCCGGAAATCATCAGACAACGGTTCCGAAGTCATGTCAAAGCTCGCCTTCCTGAGGGGTGCCGAGTGGAATTTGAAGGTTCTGGTGGAAGCGCAGCCGTTGTTTTATCGCAGGAAAGCAAATTCCTGAAGGCCTCGTCGCGTGGCCTGGAGGAAGAATGGGGCAGGCCCGCAGTGCTTCGCGCAACCGGTGGTGCCATTCCGCTTGTGGAGCAGTTCAGTCGCGGACTGGGCGCTGAATGTGTCGTCATCGGATTCATTTTACCTGGTGACGCCATCCATGCACCGGATGAACGCTATGATACCGAACGCCTCCGAAAAGGGGTGCGGAGTTGGGTAAGAATTTTCGAACAGATACGGCAAGGTATCGAGGTCTGATCGTGGAGGATATGCTCACCGTAACGACCCGCCGCGAAGAGGATGCACTCGGCGTGCGGTTCATCCCTGACGATATTTCCTATGGAATTCAGACGATGCGCGCAGTCGAGAACTTCTCGATCTCTGGCCGGACTATCGCGGATATCGAAGGTTTCGTGCCTGCGATCATTCTGATCAAGCAGGCTGCCGCAATAGCTAACAGTCGCGCGGGTGGGCTTGATCCAGCCATTGCAGAGGCTATCGTGACGGCAGCCTCGGAGCAATTGGCTGATGCCAGTGCCAAGAACTATCCAGTTGATATATATCACGGCGGCGGTGGCACGGCCGCCAATATGAATGTCAACGAGGTGTTGGCGAACCGTGCCAGCGAAATCCTCACTGGCCGGAAAGGGCCAGATCCGGTTCATCCCAATACCCATGCAAATATGTCGCAATCCACCAACGACGTCATCCCTGCAGCAATGAAGATGGCCGTTGGCTCAGAACTTCGGTCTCTGCGGGCAGTTTTGGACCTTCTCGCAGATGTCTTGAAGGAGAAGGAAAGGACGTTGGCAAGCACCGTGAAGCTGGCACGAACCTGTCTGCAAGACGCACTTCCCATCACCTTTGGCCAACAGTTTTCGGGGTATCGTTCAGCTTTCGAGCGTCAGTCGTGCGAACTGAAGGTTCTGGAAAGCGCCTGTCTCGGACTGCCGCTCGGTGCGACGGCGGTTGGTACCAGTTTTGGCGCCTCCGCGAGTTATCGCGAGTTTGTCTTCGAGGAACTTTGCGCGTTGACCGGCATGGATTATCATGTCGAAGAGAACCTGTTCGATGCTCTCCAGAACGCCGATTGCTGGATACGCATCTCGGCAAGCCTCAAGGCCATCGCGGTTACGCTTTCCAAGCTGTCGGCTGATCTAAGATTGATGTCTTCGGGCCCACGCGCCGGGCTTGGCGAGATTACATTGCCGGCGGTGCAGCCTGGCTCGTCGATCATGCCGGGCAAGGTTAATCCGGTCATGCCGGAAATGATGATGCAGGTGGCATTTCGAGTGATCGGCAACGATGTGACTGTGACCCGTGCTGCCGAAGGCGAACTCGATCTCAATGTGTGGGAATCCATCATTCTGGACGCATTGAGCGAGTCTATTCGTCTCATGCGTCGCGCCGTCCCGCTTTTTGTCTCTGGCTGCGTCGCCGGAATTGAGATGAACCCAGATCGCGGGTACGCCGATGCTACCAGGTCAATCTCGCTTTCGGCCGCCCTGGCTTCGATATACGGTTATCCATCGGCCTCTACAGTCGCCAAGCACGCGGAAGCTCGAGGCATTTCGGTACCGCATTCTGCCGTTGAATGTGGGCTTATGAGCCAGGCCGAAGCTGATACCCTCTTTGCGGATATCTCGGTATTCGCGGATGCTGAGCGGTCGGAACGTGTGATCGCTGCCTTCAGGAAAGCAGTCTTACATCGTGCGGTCTTGTAAAGGATGGAATTTGTCTACCATCTCTCGCGGCGAACAGCGCTATTCAGGCCCTCATTCTTTGCGAGATGGCTGCTTGGCATAGTCCGGCACCTGAAACCGACGGCGATAACTCCCTGGAGCCAAACCCGTTACCCTCTTGAACAATCGGCGGAAGAATGCCGGCTCCTCATAGCCCACCTGCCAGCTAATTTCGTCCACGGATGCCTCGGTCCGCTCCAGCCGGCGCTTGGCCTCCTCAATCCTAAGGCGTTGGACGTAGGCAATCGGGCTCATACCCGTTGCCTGCGTGAAGCGCCGCTTGAAAGTCCGTTCTGTCAGACCCGCTCGCTTGACCATCTCCTCCAGTGAGTTGGCGACGGAGAAATGGCTGGAAAGCCAGTCCTGCGCGGTCTGGATCGCCCGGTCGCCATGGTCTCGCCTGCCTTCGAAGACCATGTAAGGTGCGAGCCCGTCCTGGTGCCATTGCAGTGCGAAATAGCGAGCCACGGTCTGCGCGGCTGTTGCGCCCGCATGCCGGGCGATAAGGTAGAGCACCAGATCGTGCCAAGTCATCGAAGCGCCCGAGGTGATTAGTTCATTACGCTGGCCAGCAACCACCAGTACTTGCTCCGGGTGGATCGACACCTGAGGATAGGCGGTCCGAAAGGTCGTCGCATAACCGAAATGGACCGTGGCATCCGCGCCGTCGAAGACACCGGTTTCAGCAAGGAGGAAGATGCCGGAACAGGCGGAACAGATCAGCGCACCCTTCTGGTGCATACTTCGACACCAATCCACCAGTTCTGGATAGCGGCCCTTCGCCCACCCCCCGGCGGCCAGCACCACCGATGGCACGATGACGATATCGCTACCGTCGATCTCCGAGATCGGCCGCTGCACCGTGGTAGGCACGCCACTTGCAAGTATCAGCGGACCTGCGCGCTCGCCGACGATCTCGACGTGAAAGGGCGGCGTCTTCGGGATGTCTGCATCCGCCGGTACGATAGCGAAGGCATTCATCACGTCGAAGATGCCGCTCAGCGTCGAAATCGCCGCCTCCGGCAGCGCGACGAGGCTGACATGCAGCGGCTGCGCCCCTCTGTTCTTTTCACCGTCCGGCATACCCACAATCCGTCCTTGGCGGCGACCACGATACGCTCGAAGTTCGCACAGCGCCATGCTGGATCGTCCCCGATGGCGCAGATGGCCCGATTGTGGCTCGCACCGCTCTGCCGTCTGCCTTCTCTGCCTGCAATGATCTCGCCACCTCGAACGGGGTTTTCAACCAGGAGAAATAACATGGATATCGTACAAACCAGGACCATCGACAGCGCCAAACTGGATAAGTTTGTTGACCGCGTCGTCAGCGACCTTTCGGCAGGCTACGGCGGCGTGATGGTCAGCCTCGGCCATCGGCTCGGCCTCTACAAGGCCATGGCCGATCGTGGGCCGCTGACGTCTCGCGAGATCGCCGCCCGCGCCGGCTGCGCCGAGCGCTATGTTCGCGAATGGCTGAACTCGCAGGTCGCGGGTGACTATGTCACCTACCATGCCGTCAGCGGCACCTATGAACTCACGTTAGAACAGGCCTTTGTGCTGGCGAACGAGGAGAGCCCGGTTTTCATCCCGAACGCCTGGGCGACGCCAGCCTCCATGTGGGCCGACGAGGACAAGGCTGTCGAGGCTTTCCGTACCGGTGCTGGCATTCCTTGGGGCGACCATGACGGCCGTCTCTTCTGCGGCGTCGCCTCCTTCTACCGCAACGCGTATCGCGCGAGCCTCGTGCCGGAATGGCTGCCGGCACTCGACGGAGTGTCGGCAAAGCTGAATGCAGGCGCTCTTGTCGCCGATATCGGCTGCGGCCACGGCCACTCGACCGTGCTGATGGCGGAAGCCTTTCCCGGATCAAGGTTCCACGGCTTCGATACGCATGACAAGTCAGTGCTTCAGGCTCGGAAAGTGGCAGGCGAAGCCGGCGTTTCTGGCCGGACAACCTTCTCCACCGCGCGCGCGGAGAACTTCCCGGGAACCGGCTATGACCTCATCTGCTTCTTCGACTGCCTACATGACATGGGAAATCCTGTGGCAGCCGCCACTCATGCGGCCAAGGCACTTGATAAGGACGGTACCGTAATGCTGGTCGAACCTTTTGCCAATGATCGAGTGGAGGACAACATCTCGCCCGTCGGCCGGCTCTACTATGCAGCCTCGACGACAATCTGCTGTGCCCATGCGATCTCGGATGGTGGTCACACGGTCCTGGGGGCTCAGGCGGGCGAGGCAAGGCTCAAGGGCATTTTCCGCAAGGCGGGTTTCACCCGGTTTCGCCGGGCCATGCAAACGCCCTTCAACCTGATTCTGGAAGCCCGCCTCTGATCCAATCACACTGATAACGCCGGTCGATCGATGCAGGCACCGTGATTGCAACGGAGTCTGCATCGTCTTACGTCCGTCATGTGACGAGGCTGGGCCAGTGATCCAAAGCGGAAGCAATGGTTCATTGTCAGCGGCCCTGTTATGGGTCGCGGTATATGACATGTTTTCCAATGAAATCATTTGTTTTTTGGTGGGTGATGTAGGGCTCGAACCTACGACCCGCTGATTAAGAGTCAGCTGCTCTACCACCTGAGCTAATCACCCGCCGCAAGCCGACGATCAATTCTTCCGTCGACGTGTGAGCGCGTATAAAGGGGAACTATTGGCTTGTCTAGCGGTTCATCTAAAATAATTTCGCACATGCGAAATTGCCAGCTGGAGGACCATGCGTGCCTGAATCAAAATCCACCGATCATTCGATGCTGCAGATCTAAAGCCGAGCTGTCGATGAAGGATGATTGTTGTTTTGATGTCGGACCATCTGGTCGAAAGTCTGCTTGCCAGTGCTGCCAGCAGCCACAACAAACCGAGAGAGGTCGCGATGACATACCAGGAACAGTCGAAGCGGGAAAACATCACGGATGTCCGCAAAATCGCTGAAGAATACATGCGCCTGGGTGGTCGACGCAAATCGAAGATCGACGATAACATCACTCGAGTACGCGCGTGGGAAGATGACCCACCCGAGGCGGAAGCATTCTGGGTCGAGCATATCCAGCCGCTTGACGAGGAGACACGCAGGAATGTCGAGTTCTTCCTGCCAAGCATAAACCATCCGTGATCAGGGTTTGCGAAAGATCAGAAAGTTGGAATGCGCCAATATCCGTGGGATTTATTGGTTCAGGTGAGACATCTGCATTGTCAGTCTGCACGTAACCTGGAGGTGCTTGAATCTGTCGCGAGCGCCTGCAGGCATAGAAACGGAATTGTTTGAGCGGGAATGAGGACTATTTGATCTCAGGGGAATGTCTATGAGTGTCCGGCTCATTCAAGACATTCGGTTCCTTGCGGTCAGCAGAGTGTCAGCCAGAAGACCCCGGCAAAGGTGAAGGGGATCGCAAACAGGGCAGCCAGCCACACCTTGTATGCGACGTCGTGTGCGAAGGTCCTGGCTGAACCGTCCGATCGGGCATCTCCACCTTGACGGCCCGTCATCATGAAGGCCGCTGCCGCAACTACCAAGAAGATCAGCATGAAGACCACAAGTGCCAGTCTTTGAACCGATAGCCCGGCAAAGCCCTGTACGCTGTCCCAGCCTAAACGGCAGCCAGTAGCCTGCAGAGCGTACATCGCCACGAAGATGGCGCTCCAGAGCAGGAAGCCCGTGAGGATCAAGAGCAGGGGACGACGTGTCATGGCGTAGTCCCGGTTGTGAGGGCGGCGATCAGGATGGGGAAAACGGCGGCAGTCACACCCAGGGCCGCGCTATAAGTGTGCCAGATCTCACCCAGCCGCAAATCGAGGCTGCGTTTGTATGAAACCAGACCGGCACGGATCCGCCAAATACCATAACCGGCAATTATCATACTGACGATGTTGTGCAGACCGGCATAAACGAGGACGACGAAAACGGAAGCCGATGCAGCGTGAGCGTGTGGGTCCGGGACCGATTGGCTCATCCAGAAGAGTACTGAACCAGCAGCCGCATTCGAAATGACAGCCAGGGCAAGCCAGGTCGTCGCGGCTTGCCCAGCTTTTGCAGCCATTCGTCCGGAAATCGCAGCTACCCCCAATGATGCCGTGACGATGAGCGGCATGACAGCATCAACTGGAAGTGCAGCTTTCGGTGGCCAGTTCGGCGCAGAAATCCAGAGGAAGAGGCTGCCGAACAAGAGTGATATGAAGGCTGTCAGATCAGCGATCACCGTCAGGACCGTTGCCCACCATGAGGGCGGACGCTGTGCCCGCATGTGTGGGGTCTGTTTTTCTCCGTGCCCGATTTCCATCATGTCGGCGTCTTGCTTCAGGGCCGTGTCAGGTGTCCACGCTAGAAAGACGATCACGATCACAACCAATGCCAGCGGCGCAAACCAGTAAAGCTTGAGGAGGAAGAGGAGAAAGAAGGCAGCGGTTGCGACGGCTGCAACGAACGGCAAATACGTCCGGTGCGGCAAGGTGATGAGCTGTTGCGGTCGCCCCGTCACGATATCGACGCCCAAGATTTCCATGCGGTCGTTGCGTGTGAAACCGAGATAGCCTTTGCCAGCCGCAAGTTGCGGCCCAATCGTTTCAGGATCAAGCGTGTCAGCGCGTCGATCGATCGTCGGCAAAGAGGCGAAGCTGTAGGATGGCGGTGGGGTAGGTGTTGCCCATTCAAGCGTCCTGGCCGACCAGGGATTGCGGCGGAATGGGCGTCCGAAACGCATGATCAGGACAAAATCGATCGCGACGAGGGCGAAGCCCATCGCCATGACGAAGCTTCCCATGGAGGAGATGAAATTGAGGCTTTCCCACCCGGATTCCGCAGGATACGCGAAGACGCGTCGCGGCATGCCTCTCAATCCCGTCAGATGCATCATGAAGAACGTCACGTTGAAGCCCGTGAAGATCATCCAGAAGGCGGCATGGGAAAGATGCTGGACGGGTTTGCGGCCGCTCACATGCGGCAGCCAGTAATAGGCTGCGGCAAGCAGTGGGAAGATGAAGCCACCAACCAGAACGTAGTGCAGATGTGCCACCACGAAGTGGGTGTCATGCGCCTGCCAGTCGAACGGTACCATAGCCAGCATGACACCGGTCAGCCCGCCGATCACGAAGACGAAAAAGAAGCCGAACACGTGTAGCATCGGGATGGAAAATCGGGGGCGTCCCTGAGTGAGCGTTGCGAGCCACGCGAAGATCTGGATTGCTGTCGGGATGGCGACAAGTGCACTTGCTGCTGAGAAGAAGGAAAGGGCGACGTGCGGAATGCCCACCGTGTACATGTGGTGGACCCATAATCCAAAGGAGAGAAAAGCCATCGCAACGAGGCTGGCAATAATCATGCGGTAGCCTGAAAGCGTTGTTGCTGCAATCACGGGGATGATTGTGGACAATACGCCGGCAGCAGGCAGGAAGATGATATAGACTTCGGGGTGCCCGAAAAGCCAGAAGAGATGCTGCCACAGTAGGGGATCGCCGCCGCGCCCCGGATCGAAGAAGGGCAGATCGAATGCGCGCTCGAGTTCCAGAAGGATGGAGCCGAGGATCAATGGTGGAAAACCGACGAGCATCATGGTCGCGACGACAAGCATGTACCAGGCAAAGATCGGCATCTTTTCAAGCGACATTTGCGGCGCTCTGAGCATCAGGATCGTGACGATGATCTCGATCGCTGCTGAGAGAGCAGAGATCTCGACAAAGGTTATTCCGAGAAGCCAGATGTCCGAGTTTATCCCCGGCGTATAAACTGATGAGGACAACGGGGGATACATGAACCATCCGCTTGATGGCGCAACACCGCCAAGAAGGGCGATGATCAACATGCTTCCACCCAGAAGATAGCACCAGTAGCCGTATGCGCTCATTCTTGGAAATGCGAGGTCACGTGTCCCGAGAAGCTTTGGGAGCAGATAGATTGCCAGTCCTTCGAACAGCGGAATGGCAAAGAGGAACATCATGATCGAACCATGCATGGTGAAGACCTGGGCATATTGCTCGGCATCCATGAACGCGGTCCGGCTTGAAGCGAGCTGTGTGCGGATCAGCATTGCGAGCAGGCCGCCGATCGCAAAGAAGACGATAGCGGTGACCATGAAGCGCTTGCCGATGGTATTGTGATTGACAGCAGCCAGACGCCCCCATCCGGGCTTTGTCGCCCACGTCCGTTCAAGGGCATGATGCAGGGCAATCGGCGAGTGATGATGATCCGGTTCGTTTGTCATCATTGCATCGCCCTGGTGGTCAAGAATGCTGCATAGTCTTCCGGCGCGTGTGCGCGCACTTCAAAATGCATGGCTGCATGGCCGGTGCCGCAATATTCTGAGCATATGCCACCAAATCGTCCTGGCCGATCAGCTCGCAACCGAATATAGGTCGTATGCCCGGGAATGGCATCAATCTTGCCACCGAGACGCGGGATCCAGAAGCTGTGGATGACGTCCGAGCTGACGACCGCGACCTCCACGGTTTTGCCAGCCGGAATATGGAGGATGCCTTCCGTGGGTGCCACACCGGGACTGTCGGAATAGGAAAAGCGCCATTGCCACATCATTGCGTGGGCCTGGACCTGCAACAGGTTCGCAGGCGAAGGACCGGCGCCGCGTAACAGATATTCGCCCTGCCAGAAGCTATAGAATGTGAGCAATGCCAGGAGTGGCAGAGGCATTGCGATCCCGCCGCCCAGAATCCAGAACCGTGGCGAAAGGCTGCGGCCAAATCGCGGTAGGAAAAGGGCGGCCATGAAGAGCCCCATTACCAACAGGAACAGAAATACGGACGCCGTCAGCATGACCCACCAGAGCCGTGCCGTAGACGCGGAAGATGGCCCAGCCGGGTCGAGTGCTGAAAGGTCACCGGAGCAGCTTCCGAGCAAAACGGAACATCCAGACACAAGTGCTGCGCGGAACCAATGTCTCGATCCGAGGATTATTGCCGCAAAAGGAGACGAGCCATGGACGAGATGAGTGACAGTGCCAACCCGGTTCTTTCCAAGATCGACGAGAAGGACGCAAGTTCGGCCATTGCCGTCGCTGGGCATCCGCTTCATGCGATGACGGTTCATTTTCCGATCGCGCTGGTCTTTGTGACACTGTCGATCGACATCCTCTACTGGTGGTCCGGTGATGCCTTCTGGTTGAGAGCGGGCCTCTGGTCCTCGGGCGGGGCATTCTTCATGGGTGTGGCTGCGGGCATCGTCGGAACCGCCGAATTGCTGGCTGTTGCCGGTATCAGGGAGCGTGTGGCCAGTTGGGCCCATGCTGTCGCCGCCATGATGCTGATATCCATTGCCGGCCTGAATTGGGGTCTTCGTGTGAGCGAAAGCATAAACGTGCTGCCGCACGGATTGCTGGTATCGCTGCTTGCGGCTCTGGTCACCGGCATGGCGGGGTGGCACGGCGGTAAATTGATCTTCGATCATGGCGTCGGCCTCATGATATCGACCAAGGACTGACGGCCCGGATCATGTGACGCAGCCCGCCCGGTTCAAAAAGGCTTTCCATGAACGTTGTGTGGATGTCCGGTTTGGCGAGAACCACGAGGAGGATCGCGACGACCAATGCACATGTTACGGTCGTGGATACTGCAAACCTCCATAGGGGATAGGCCTGCCCTCTTCTAAACAGCCTGATGATGACAAGCCCGCTCAGCACGTGCAGCACGACCAGACAGGCGACCAGTGCGAGCTTCAGTGAAAACCATGCCGCGAACGTGCCTTGTGCAAAAACCAGGGCAATGCCACTGGCAACCGCAAGAAAGGCGGCTGGAGAGATGATTGTCACATAGGCATAGCGAACCATCTTCTGCAGTTGAAACAAGGCCTCGTCATCATCGACCGTCGCTCGCTGGACGTAGAGACCGGGCAGGCCCACAAGCCCCGCTGCCCAGATGCCGATACAGGCGATATGCAGGAACTTGAGCAGTGTAATCATGGTCCGTCTTTCGCCACAGGTGTGCGACCGGCGGATGAGAGCCGGAGCTGACGGCACGGACCCCTGCAGAGGAGAAATCCCTTGCGCGTTGTGCCAGTTGGATGTTGCGACGGGAAAAATGAAGCATCCGTGTACATGATCCGACCTTCTACTTCCTGGCATGTACAAGGGTTTTCCAACTTTGAACCCAGTTCGAAACTTCTTCTTTCATCAGCATGCCGCAACATATGATGGCTCTTGCTATTCGATCACGCCGCATGCCAGCCGATCGCCCGCATCACCGGATGGCTGGCTCTTGTAGTCGTCGGCTTTTGCGTGGACCATCAGTGCACGGCCCCTGATGCTGTTTTCGCCTTCTTCCAACGTTACCTTGTCGTTGAAGATCTCAGCGCGCAACGCGCCATCTGCATCGACATTCTGATTTGGCATGTCACCCGCATGCGGACCGCCGGCGGCATTATACCCATGCTCCATGGATCCGGGATTGAAGTGACCGCCAGCCGATTCATGGTTGGTGGTGTGATCGCACGTTCCGGTTTCGTGAAAATGCACGGCCACCCACTCGCCAGCCGGAAGGCCAGTGACTTCCATCCTGATCAGGACCCCGCCGGAGGCCGTGCCTGAGATTTCAGCGCTTCCGCTTGCCTCTCCTTCAGAATTGATGAAGTTCGCAGTTGCCGTCGCCTGGTCCTGGGACCAGGCCGAACCGGCCACCAGAGACGATATTCCTGCTGCAATGATGATCTTGGCGAACATGTCGATATTCCTCCGTTTGGTTGATGGATACGTAGAGCTTACTGTTTCAGCGCCTCCCGCAGTTGTGCCACGTCGTCAGCCGTTACGGCTTCTGCATGGTTTCCAAAGCTCGAACGAACATATGTAGCAACGGCCGCAACCTGTTCGTCCGTGAATTTCCACGCAAAGGAAGGCATGGACAGTGGAGAGGGACGTGCTTTTGTCGGTACCGCGCGGGCACCTTCCAGGATGACCCGGATCACGGTTGTCGGGTCATCATTATTGGCCTTTCCGGATCCCGCCAGAGGCGCGAAGAAGCGTGGCACGCCTGATCCATCGGAAACATGGCAGGCGCTGCAATTGTCAAGATAGATCGCTTCGCCTGCGGTCAGGACAGTCTGATCCGGCTCCTTGGGCGGCTCCTGCTCCTCGCCATCGAGATCCTTCAGATAGACGGCGATTGCGCGCAGATCCTCATCCCTGAAATGCTGCGTCGAGAGGGCGATGACTTCGGACATGGTCGAGAATGCCGCGGTATGGGCATTGCGTCCGGTTTTCAGGAATTCGACGATATCATCTTCACTCCAGTCGGCCAGACCGCCGTTTGCGCCGCCTCGAATACTGGGTGCTGCCCAGTTTTCCAGCTTGCCGCCGCGTAGGTGTTCGTCTTCCTTGTCGGCTCCCGCAAGGTTCTTCTCGGTATGACATCCGGAACAATGGCCCGGACCTTCGACAAGATACGCGCCGCGGTTCCACTCATCACTCTTATCGGCTTTCGGCGTGAACGTGCCCGCATCAAAGAACATCCATTTCCATGCGGCCAATGCAGGCCGCTGATCCAATGGAAAGGGAAGCTCATTATCGGGCTTTTCGCGCCTGACACGAGGCAATGTCGAAAGATAGTCATAGATGGCATCAACCTCATCGCGCGGCATCTTTGTAAAATGAGGATAGGGGAAAGCCGGATAGTGGTGAGAACCGTCCCGCGCGATCCCCTCGTGCATCGCACGCCAGAAGTCATTCTTCGACCAGTTGCCAAGACCCGTCTCGGCGTCGAACGTGATGTTCGGCGTGAAGATGGTGCCAAAGGGTGTCTCAAGGCCTCGACCGCCCGAAAATGGCGTCTCGCCGGGAATGGTGTGACAGCCCTGGCAGTTTCCCGTGGCCACTGCATATCTGCCGCGCTCGACCTGGGCGAATGAATTGTCCTGGGCGTTCAGACCAGACACGAAGGAGAGCTGTAACGTGACGAGACAGGCAGTCATGGGCAAAGGTGATACCGTCATGATTGCACCAGCGGTCCGGGGTTGCGCAGATACTGGTTGCGGATTGCCTCGGCTGCCCAATAGGTGAGTGCGGCGACGGTTCCTGTCGGATTGTAGCCCGCGTTTTGCGGGAAGACGCCGGCTCCCATGACGAAGAGATTGGGCACGTCCCAGCTTTGCAGATAGCGGTTGACGACGCTGTTTGACGGATTTGTTCCCATGATCGTGCCGCCAGTATTATGCGTGGTCTGGTAGGGCATTGTGTCATAGGGCGTATCCAGTTTGTTGAGCTTGATCTCGCGACCGCCCATTCCCTCAGCGATTTCGCGAACCCGTTTTGTCAGAAACGTGCTCATGGCCACGTCGTTTGGCGTGAAGTCGTACGTCATCCGCATCAATGGTCGCCCATAGGCGTCGGTATAGGTGGGGTCGAGGTCGAGGTAATTGTTTGCGTAAGCCATGGAGGCGCCATGAGCACCGACGCTTGTCGACTTCAAGAAGTTGTCCTTCACGGCCTTCTTCCACGCCGAACCCCAGTTTGGCGTCCCTTCCGGTGTTCGGTGCGTCTCGATCGGCCGGGCATTGGTTGTCCAGTTGGATATATAGCCTCCACCGATGAACCCCAGGCCGGCATGATCGAAATTGTCGCCGTTATATTCATCGACGCACATGCCGAGCGCACCTGCGCCCACGAAACCGTTCGTGTACTTGTCCTCGTAGAAGATCTCGGCGGATGACATAACCTGGTAGCAATAGTTCTTGCCGACCAGCCCTTCGCCAGTGGACGGATCATAGACCTGCCCGATCCCCGAGAGCATCATCAGATGCGTGTTCCAGAGTTGATAAGCGCACAGGATGACAAGGTCTGCCGGCTGTTCGTACTCGTTTCCCTGGCTGTCGACATGGATGACGCCTGTGGCTCGCCGCCCCGTCTTGTCGAGCTTTACGCGAAGCACCTCGTTATGGGTCTTCAAGGTGAAGTTGGGTTTCTTCATCAGGACGGGCAGAATTGTTGTCTGTGGAGACGCCTTGGAATAGTTGCCGCAGCCATATTTTTCGCAAAAACCACAATATGTGCAGGGCGCCAGCTGACAGCCGAGCGGGTTTACATACGGACGCGACATATTGGCCGAAGGCCCCGGAAATGGCTTCAGGCCGAGCTCTTGCGTCGCTCTTTCGAACTGATGCTGCGAAAAGGTCATGTGCATGGGCGGGTTTGGATAATCCGAGGTGCGGGGCCCTTCGAAAGGGTTTCCGCCCTTCTGGATCTTTCCGTTCAGATTTCCCGCCTTGCCACCAATTCCGCAAAGTTTTTCAAAACGGTCGAAATGTGGCTCCAGCTCATCGAAGCTCAGGCCGTAATCCTGCACCGTCATTCCGTCGGGCAAGGGGCCATAGCGGTCTGTGTTGTGGCTTGCCGCAACGAAATCGCTTGGAAGAAAACGCCATGTCTGGCCATTCCAGTGAACGCCTGCGCCGCCCACGCCTTCGCCCGGAAGAAAAGAGCCCCACTGACGCATTGGAAGCGCTCTTTGACCCCGGTTGTTGCGAAAGGTCAGCGTATTGCGGGCATTGTTTTGAAACATTTCATGTCGCCAGTACCAGCGCAGTTCGTCGGGTGCGAGCGTGGGAGGAAAGTCGGTCGGCGTGTCGCGCCAGGCTCCGCGTTCCAAGGCAAGGACCTCGAGGCCTTCGCCTGTGAGTTCCTGGGCCATGATTGCTGCAGTCCAGCCGAAGCCAACCAGAACAACATCCACCGGGGGCAGCTTGCGGGTCATTAATTCGCACCTCCGTGTTTTTGCCTTGAGACGTCAGGCGGGGTTCCAGGCGGGCCTTCCTCTCAGGCCTACCGGATCGAGATCAATGCGTTCTCCATTGTGGTCGAGGAAGTCACGATAATCGTAGCGGGCTCCCGGAAAACCCACGAGCTTCCACCCCACCATGTCCTGGTTGCCGCCGTAGATCGGATCGCAGAAAAAGCCTTCTGTGGCATTGTCCATGACAAGCTCGAAGAAGCTTTGCGCCGATACGCCGTCGAGCGCCAGCTTTCCGTCTTCCATTCGCTGCAGGATCTCGTCCTGCTCTGCTTCGGCCAACTTGGCGAAAACACGTTCGCCATGCGCGTCGCGACAATAGGCGTCCAGGGATTTTACGGCTTGCCGATAAAGTGCTGCCGGAGGATGCTCGGACTGGTGCCCCTGCTGGTCATTGCCTTCAACGAATGGGCCCTTCATGTACCATCGTGCACCACTTCCGTATGACCCGGCCAACTGGCTGTCGATAAAGTCCAGTACGCCCGCTTCACGGGCACCGGCACCATTGTCGTCGGAAGGAATTAATCGGGCAGTGATGGCGTCGACGCATTGACGTTCCGCGTCGCTGAAGAACCTCTTGTGAGGGTAGGTTGGAGGGAGGTCAGCCTGACCTGCGCTCCACGGGACTTCCCCTTTTATTGGCCGCGCGCTAGCGGGAAGGAAAAGGCCGGTACTACCAAGCAGGCAGCTCAGCAAGAAGCGTCGGCGTGTTGATCCTGCAAGCGGCAATAGAACTTCCTCCTCATTGCCAAACGGCAAGGTGCCTGCAGAGTTCCATCCCAGAACATGGCTTTGTCGCCGGGACTTCACGTCTGAAAGTTCCTGGATGTCGTGATCAGTCACTGCGTGCGGTTGGCAGGGTAAGGCTGTGTGGGGCTTCCATTGAAGCGAGATTGAAGCGAGAACCGGCGTTGTGGCAAACGAGATGCCTCGATCTAAAAACCTGCAGAGCGCGGCAAAGTTATCGGGAACCGAACGGACAATTGGCGGTTTGCAGTGGCATCGTTTAGCCGTCGCCGCCATAGGCATTCTTCTTGAGTAGGAGGCGCCATTGCAGGCCTTGTGACATGGATGTCGAAACCCGCGGCCCGGGTGGATGTACTGATACTGCGAGCCTGGCGGGGAACCGATCGCTGAACGACCAGAGCTTTGGAAGTTTGTTTTTTATCTCTGTTGCAAAGTGGGCGTTATCCGATGCGCAAACCTGCTATCTTCTTCGTCATGGTGCTTGCGGTCGTGTTGCTGCTCGTGTTTTTCGGTTCACGACCATTCATGTCAGCCGTAGATGAAGATCCAGGCCCGTCCGCTCCTCACGCGATCGATCAGTGAGGAGCAAGGCTTTCCAGCCAAGCTTTCGCCGATCTGAATGAAACGCACCGTATCGAGCGATGTTGAGCCGTCATTCGATCCGACATCTGGAACTTACTTTCGCACTTGAAGTTTGGAATGAAACAAGGCGGAGGATCCGAATGAACGGAACTGATCTCATGAAAGGCGACGTTGCAGATCTGGCATTACGGCTTGAGACAATGACCGATGATGAGGTGTTTCTTGCAATGAACGCCCTGGAGAAAACCAGCGAAACGTCCAGCGGCGATGACCAGGATGAAGTCCTGTCTCGTATCGCGTTGATAGAAGCCGAGATTGAAAGCCGCTTTCCCGGCCAGCTTCTGGCGCCCTATCGCGAGTGGAAGAACGACCAGCTGCTGCTGTGACGCAAGAGATCAAGAAATGTCCGGCGGGGTTATGGCAAGGAGATACAAATGAGCAGTTCGGAAACGACTGTCGATCACGACACTATTCAAAAGTGGGTTGACGCACGCGGAGGCCGTCCGTCGGTCATCAGGACGCAAGGAAAGGGCGGTGTTCTACGCATCGATTTTGGTGAGAAGGAAGAAGACTTTACAGAAATCGGCTGGGATGAATTCTTCACGATCTTTGACGGCAACAAACTTGCCTTCCTCTATCAGGAGAAAACAAGAGACGGAGCAGCCAGCCGCTTCAACAAGTTCGTCGACCGAACCTGATCACGAAGGCTCGCATCCACACAGACACTCGTAACGGGAGACACGGTGATGAGCAAACAACATGCCAAGAGCCGCCGGCCGTCAGACAAGGACCTGCAGGAAAATCCAGGGATTGGAACTTCGAAGGGCACTGTCCAAGGTGATGACCTTGTTGACGGAAAAGACAATCTCGGTGGAGACAATACATTCAAGGGCGACATCGGGAATGATGTGACGCCGCAGGGCGGCATCGATCCCCGACAAAGAGGTCGAACGAACAGATAGGAGGCTGATATGGCTGGCCGCAAAACACATGAGCAGCAGCTCCGGATCATCGAGAAGCGCGAAGTAACAAGCAATGGTTCCGACGAACTCGACGCCCAAGATGAACTGAGGCGTTCAGATCAGGAGCGGCGGGCGCACCTTGAGGGTGTCGATCTGCGCGACGACAGCTCAGAGCCAGTCGACAAGGATGATCGCGCGATGATCAGGGGAATGAACCAGGAAAGTCGCCACAACAAGCCGCGTAACGACTGAAGCGTTGCTCGTCGAATTCCTGGCAGATAGCATGTTCCGCCGGATGTATTTTTGGACTTGCCGCGATTGACGATAGCGTGATCCGAGATGTCTTTCCGAGTAAAGTTAAAATGGCGCCGCAGACGGTTTTAGATACAATCAGGAAGTATTTGATTTATATCTGAAAACTATACTGTCATTTTCGGTGGGGCTGGGTGATGGATTCGTTTTTATACATATGTTATCGTAGTTTAAGGTGAGATCCGATCGTCGTGCACGGGCCAATGGAGGCAGGGATGGCTGGCTATCGCGACCTTCGCGACAGGATGGTCGATGAGCAAATAGCCCGTCGAGGGGTCCGAGACGAGCTTGTCCTCAAGGCCATGCGCGCCGTGCCCAGAGAATGCTTCGTCTGCGAAACAGAAGCAGAATTTGCATATGACGATGCGCCCTTGCCGATTGGGGAGGGCCAGACAATCTCACAGCCATATATTGTTGCTGCGATGATCGAGGCAACGCAGGTGAAGGCCGGTGATCGCGTGCTCGAGGTCGGCGCCGGATCCGGTTATGCCGCCGCCGTTATTGGGCAGATCGCCGAACACGTTCATGCGATTGAACGTCATGCGACCTTGGCTTTGGCGGCAAAGCAGCGGGTCGAAGATCTCGGATACGACAATATTGAAATTATCGTTGGTGACGGCACCCGTGGATTGCCTGAGTATGCGCCCTTCGACGTTATTCTGGTGTCAGCAGGTGGCCCTTCGGTGCCCAGAATGTTGCAGGAACAACTTGCGATTGGAGGCCGCCTTGTGATGCCGGTGGGAAATGAGTTCAGCCAGATCCTGCGCAAGGTCGCCCGACGCTCTCAAAGCGAGTATGAAGAAACCGATCTTGGCGGTGTCAGGTTCGTGCCGTTGATCGGCGATCATGGTTGAGCCAACGGCGGCAATCATGATTTCAGGACTGACGCTATTGCAATAGGCCAGAAGCCTGTCCGTTCGGTGAGTTGTAATGTTTTACGACACTGGTGAACCTGGCGGGATCCGGTAATGGAAGGGGAGCGTTGTCGATCAGCTCAAGGACGAGGACAGTATTGCAAAGAAGATGAAACCGCCCGTAAAGGCGGCTGTCGACAGGTGACGAGGAGGTGCGGGTTTGTCACCTTGTGGCAAGGTATCTTCGACCGTTGCAAGAAGAAGAATTCCGACGACGAACGCCAATGCAAGATTTTGTGCAAAGTCCGTGGCGTTGCGGAGCCCAAGAAAGCCGACACCTACTCCAATGACGATCGGGACGGAAAACGTCGAAGTGATCAGGAGCCGGCGACTGCGGGTGAGCCCTTCAAGCTTGAAGTTGGCAACAGCTCCAAAGCCTCCCGGAATATTGCCTACAAGTTGGCTTAATCCCAGCACGAGGCCAAGACTGCTCGAAATCGAGGAGCCGATCCCCGTCATCATGGCGTCGCCGAAAAGATCTGCGGCAATAGCAATGTAAACCATCCAGACGCCGACTGAACCCTTGCTTCCATCCGCATATTGCTGTGCGTGCCTCACGCCCCAGACCAGAAAGACTGAAACTGCGGCGCCAGCCGCGAAAGCAATCATTGCGGCCACTACATTATCTATTGCCATAATTCGTGGCATGAGATCGACGCTGACAACCGCGATGGCAATACCTGCTGCAGCGTGAAGCGCAGCACCCACAACCCATTTGGGAGCCTTCGTGCTTTCCGCTATCAGACCGCCGATAATCGTTCCAAGAGCAGGAAGCAGCGCAATGGAGAGTGGTAATAGAATATCCAATAGATTCGTGTCCGGGTTTGAGCACCACCTTTGCGCCGCGATCACGTGCAGTCTTTGGTAGTCGGGAGCCTATTCCGAAACTCGAAATCTGACGGATCGTTCCAGATCTTCCGGTTCGGCAAGGTGTATGCCAACCGGATGTCTGATCGAAGATGCATCATGCACTATCCGGCAGACGTGGCGCCGGAACAATCCGGGTTCAGTAGGACGTGTCTGAAGTCGCTATCTGTCTTGCGATCGCCTTACGGACATGACGTACCACCCGCCATACCACAAGGAGAACAAGCGGCACGACGAAAACAAGTGCCGGCTTCAGATAGTGGATGTCCACACCCAGCGTCTGCAGACTGTCCAGGCATACCTTTAGAAGTCCAATGGCATAATAGGTAATGGCGAACACCGAAAATCCTTCAACCGCCTGCTGGATGTGGACTTGCGCGCGCGTTCGCTGCTCCACGGACGTGAGCAATGAGGCGTTCTGGTCTTCGAGCTGAACCTGAACCGTTGTACGCAACAGGTCTCCTGCCAGCCGGACACGTTCGCCGAGCTCATCTAGTCTGCGTTCTGACGCCGCAAAGGAACGAACAGCAGGCTGAAAACGCCGATTGATAAATGTACCGATCCGCTGGTGCTGGCTGACCCTGCCTTCACGCAACTCGAGCAATCTACTGTCTACAATATCAGCATAGGCCTTCGTCGCCCCGAAACGGTGTCTGGCGCGCGCGGAGAAATTCAGTACGTCAGACGACAGCTTGGTCATATCGACGAGAAGCGCCTTGTCCACCTTTGCGGCGCTTTGCATGTGCTGGACAATCAAATTCAGTCGCTGGTCGAATAATGTCAGGTTCCGGATCGTCTCGCGTGCCACCGGCATGGCAAGCAATGCCATCATCCTGTAGGTCTCGATTTCCAGAAGGCGCCGTACCATGCGTCCCGTGCGGTAGGCGTTGAGGTTCCTGTTGAAGACAAAGAGCTCCAGAAAGCCGCCTTCGTTCAGTTGAAAGTCAGAGTACACGTCAGCATCGCCGCCACCAACCTCCGATGCGACAAAGGTTACACCGGTCTTATGCCCGAAAGGAGTTGCGGTTCCTTCCCTGACGATCACCCTGACTGCCGTCACCGTCTGGCCGACAATTTCGTTGCGCAACTTTACGAAAGCCGGAGGAGGAGAATATCCTTCGCTCGCCGCTGCCGTGTAGGTAAGGGTCAGGAACTCCGTGTGTAGTTCCCATTTCAGTCGCCCACCTTCGTAGTCGGCAATTCCGTGTTGAGGCCCTGTACTGGTGGAAGCAGCAGCCAATCGCTGAAGAGGTTCAGGCACAACTGGAGCGACATCTCCATTCATGATGGCGAGATGCCACACGTCCATATTGCCATCGAAATAAAGAGATGGTCGAGCATGCAGTTCGCCGTGAAGTTCACGTCTGAGAGGATGTTCCATTCCGCCGGGATCAGCGTCGACCTCAATCATGGCGGAACTCCCTGTGCCGTCAACCGTCACCCCGATCATGCGGCCACGGTTCAGCTCTTTCACGAGACCGAAAAAATGTACTCGTCCACGGGACGCATGACAATGCCCGGGTCTATTCGTGAAGCTGTTGGCCTGTTCGATAGGCTGATTGTCGCAAACGATCGAAGAGATCAGTGACGATCTTTGCCTCGGGTTCAATTCCATTCGTGCAACACGATTGCAATCGCGTATCCTGGCCTTCGATGTATGATCACAAATCCGCAATGGCGAGCGGAAAGAGTGGTTTCAGCTTTTGTGCATCGGTGATGCGGTTGCAGTTCGCAAGAAGCACGCTGTCATCCAGCGTGTGGCGGATCGTGAAAAATGTCTGAGGAGAGCAGAATGCAAGAAAGACCCAGGACCCTCCAGAACCTCTTGAATGCAGCCCGTTTGGCCTATGACGAGTGCGTGACCGATCCAGACGGGAAGGCGTCGGTTACGAAGATCTTCGAAGCTCTCGATAATCGCGTCGGCGAACGCAATGGCAGCAGCACAAAGCTTCCAGTATGTTCCCACCTTAAGGCCGCATTGAGCCTACGGCCACAACAGAAGAGCCTAAGCTCACTCATGGATGCGTTCGCAGAGCTGGAGCCTGAGCTGGGTTGGCAAAGGCGAACGAACTACGACGAAGCAACTGCCAGCGAAAATTTCCCTGATGGCCACGGCAATTGCATGATCGCGGGCCCTGGCGGGTTTGAAATGCGCACGGACATCAGCCTCGGAGTTTCGCTTCTTGCTCCAAATGTTCGTTATCCGGATCATGACCACTCACCAGAAGAGACCTATCTGGTCTTGTCGGACGGCATGTTTCGTCAAGGTGACGGAAACTGGTTCACACCTGGGGTCGGAGGTACCTTCTACAACGTACCGATGATCCGGCACGCGATGCGGTCAGGGGAAAGCCACTGTTTGCATTCTGGGCGCTTTGGACAGGGTAGGGGTGATCGGTCGCTTCGCCAGTGTTTTGCAATCAGATGACCTCTATCCGGCAACGGACATCTTTCGCCGGACCACGACGTTGTGGTTCTCGAGGCGCTGCGACTTAGTCATGCTGCGCTTTACCAGCGCGCAGATGATGGCTCGACGTCATTTTCCCGCATCGATCAGAAATTGTTGCGCTCGTGATAGGTTCGCAAGAAGGCCTGGATGCGCGGGTCCTCGGGGTGGTGCAGGATCTGGTCCGGTGCGTCCACACCCACCAGTTCACCCTTTTCCATGAAGGCGACCTGGTCTGCGACGTGGGCGGCAAAACCCATTTCATGGGTGACGACAACCATGGTCATGCCCTCCGACGCCAGTGTCTTCATGACGCTCAAGACTTCCCCCACCAGTTCCGGGTCAAGTGCCGAGGTTGGCTCGTCGAACAGCATCAACCGCGGTTCCATGGCGATGGCGCGGGCGATAGCGACGCGCTGCTGCTGGCCGCCAGACAGGCGGCCGGGATGATTGGCCATCTTGTCGCTCAGTCCGACCTTGTCCAGCGCTTCGGACGCACGTGTCTCGGCCTCGGTTCTAGACATGCCGCGTACGCGCATCAGTCCTTCGGCGACATTTTGCAACGCCGTCATGTGTGGCCACAGGTTGAACTGCTGGAACACCATGCCGATGGACCGGCGCATTTCGCGCAATTTTCGACCCGACATCTTGCGGCCGCCCGGGCTCACATAGCCTATCAGCTGGCCGTCGATCTCGATTTCGCCGGAATCATACTCCTCAAGGAAGTTGATGCAGCGCAAAAGTGTCGACTTGCCCGAGCCTGACGGCCCGATCAGGCAGGTCACCTTGCCCGGAACGATGGATAGATCCACATCCTTCAGCGCCTGGAAAAGGCCGTAGGATTTATTGACCTTGCGGATCTCGACGGATGACGCTGCAAGCATCTTACGTCCTTTCGATCAGGTGTTTCGTGAAGCGCGTTTCCAGCCGGCGGCCGACGCGCGAGATAGATTCGACCAGAGCCCAGAAGAACAGCGCCAGAACGAGGTTGGCTTCCAGATAGCGGAAGGTCTCGGTCGACATGCGCTGCACCGAATACATCAGTTCGGGCACGGTAATGATCGACAGAATGACCGTTTCCTTGGTCAAGATGATGGAGAAATTGACCAGCGCCGGCAGCGCCGAAACCAGGCCAAGCGGCAGCAGGATGCGGCGCACGATTGTCGGTTCGGACATGCCGATGGCGCGAGCGGCCTCGAGCTGACCCAGCGGTACCGCGTTGAAGCCTGAACGGAATATCTCCGCGAAATAGGGGCTGCCATAGACCGTCAGCCCCAAAAGACCGGCGGGCAGGGCGTCGAGACGAAGACCGATCAGCGGGCCGCCATAATAGAGCACGAAGAGCTGGACGAGAAAGGGTGTGCCACGGATGATTTCGATATAGGTCTGGATCAGCCAGCGAAGCGGACGTGGTCCGTAGCGCTGCGCCAGTGCAATGACGAGACCCAGCACCATGCCGAAGATGGTGCCCAGCACCCAACACAGGATCGTGAGCCCGAAGCCGTTCAGTAGAATTGGCCAGTATTGCCACAGGATGCTCAAGTCCATTACACGGCCATCCTGTGTTCGAGATAACGCCCCAGCGCAGCCAGGCAGAGGTTGATGACGAGGTAGATGCAGGCTGCTGCGAGATAGACCTCAAGCGGTCGGAAGGTCATGGCCGCCTGTGCCTGGCTGGCGCGCGTGACCTCCAATATGCCGACGACCGAGACCAGCGACGATGCCTTGACCAGAAGGATCATCTCGTTGATGAGCGCCGGCAGCGAGATCCTGACCGCCTGCGGCAGGATTATCCTGGTCCAGATATCGCGCGGCCCCATTCCAATGGCTCTCGCGGCCTCGGCCTGTCCCTGTGGCAGGGCGATGATGGCGCCGCGCCAGATTTCCGAAACATAGGCGCTCGAACAGATGCCAACGGTGAGGACGGCCGCGACCAGTGCCGGCACGTTGATGCCGATCACAGGCAAAAGATAATAGCAGAGCAGAAGCTGCACGAGCAGCGGAACGCCGCGTAAAAAGCTGACCCAGACCGCAGCGAAGCGGCGCAGCCAGGACGTGCGCGAGAGCGCAGCAGCGCAAATCAAAGCGCCGATCACAAGTCCAAGGCCAATGCCCAGGCCCGAAATCAGCAGCGTATAGCGTGCGGCCCAGAAGAGCGGCTCGAAGCTGTTGAAAAAGGCGGGGATCGAAAACATCGCGGCTCCGTCTTGCCAGGGTGCGCGCGGGCGGGATCACTCCCGCCCGCGGCGTTTCATCACTTGGTGGGAACTTCGAGCGGAAGTTCGGTGTAACCGCCCAGCCATTTTTCCTGGATGGCCTTGACGCGGCCATCCTCGGTCATCTTGATGACGGCATCATTGATGGCCTTGACGAAGCTTTCGCTTTCGGCGTCCTTGCGCGCTACCCAGGCAAAATAGGTCGGCTGGCCGAAGGAGGCCGGTTCGAACAGCGCGAAGGTCTCGCCGCGGTTCTTGACCAGGTATGTCAGGTTCGGAAGCGAGCCTGCAACGGCGTCCAGACGGCCGGCTGCGAGGTCGGCGTAGGCTTCGTCGGTCGTACCGTACTCCTTGATGTCTACGCCGCCCAGTTCCTCGGCATAGGCCTGCAACTGCCTGAATTGCGCCGTGCCCTGCTGGACACCGACGGTCTTGCCCTTGATGTCTTCAGGCTTTTGAAGATCGGTGTTGCCGGCGGAACGCACGAGGGAAACAGTGGCGTCGGCGATCGGCAGCGTAAACGCGTAACGCTCGAGGCGCTCAGGTGTGATGGTCACCGGAGCGATGACGATGTCGAACTTCTTCACCTCAAGGCCAGGCAGTTCTGCGGTCCAGGGAATGTCCTGGTAGACCGGCTCAACGCCGAGTTCCTTGGAGACTTCGTCGAAGAGGTCCTTCGTCATGCCTTCATAGGTGCCGTTGTTGAGCATGTCGAACGGCGCATAATGCATGTCTGTCGCCGTGATGATCTTGCCGGCGGCCTGGATGTCGGACAGCTGATCGGCCATGGCAGGCACGGTCAAGCCGAGTGCGGTCAATCCAAATACCGCGGATTTTAGAAATGTCGCGAATCTCATGGTCTTCTCCCAAGTAACAGTTCTGGATGGTGGTTCTGTTGAACAGCTATAAACATTTTGTTGCGCGTCGCCAGTGACCGGCGGCGCGCGGTGGCTTTGCGGCATCACAAAATGCCGGGCAGGTTCAACCCATGCTCGCGGGCGCAATCGACCGCGATCTCGTAGCCCGCATCGGCGTGACGCATCACACCGGTGGCAGGATCATTCCACAGCACGCGGGCAAGGCGTGCGTCAGCATCTTGCGTGCCGTCGCAGCAGATGACCATGCCCGAATGCTGAGAAAAGCCCATGCCGACGCCGCCGCCGTGGTGCAGCGACACCCAGGTGGCGCCAGAGGCGGTGTTGAGCAGGGCGTTCAGCAGCGGCCAGTCGGATACGGCGTCCGAGCCATCCCGCATGGCTTCGGTCTCACGATTGGGCGAGGCGACCGAACCGGAATCGAGATGATCGCGACCGATCACGATCGGCGCCTTCAGTTCGCCGTTGCGCACCATTTCGTTGAAGGCGAGACCGAGCTTGTGACGCTGGCCAAGACCTACCCAGCAGATGCGCGCCGGCAGGCCCTGGAAGGCGATGCGCTCACGCGCCATGTCCAGCCAGTTGTGCAGGTGCGGATCGTCGATCAGTTCCTTGACCTTCTGGTCGGTCCTGTAGATGTCTTCCGGATCTCCCGACAGGGCGGCCCAGCGGAAGGGGCCGACGCCGCGGCAAAACAGCGGGCGGATATAGGCCGGTACAAAACCGGGGAATGCAAATGCATCTTCCAGGCCTTCTTCAAGCGCCATCTGACGGATATTGTTGCCGTAGTCGACGGTCGGGATGCGCTTTTCGTGGAAGGCTACCATGGCCTCGACCTGCACCTTCATCGAGGCGCGGGCCGCCTTTTCGACTGCCTTGGGATCGCTATCCTGCTTTGCACGCCATTCCGCGACGGTCCATCCCTGCGGCAGGTATCCGTGCACCGGGTCATGCGCAGATGTCTGATCGGTAACAATGTCGGGCCGCACGCCGCGCTTCATCAGTTCGGGGAAGACGTCTGCAGCATTGCCGATCAAAGCCACGGACTTCGCCTCGCCGGCCTTGGTCCAGCGCTCGATCATCTGAAGCGCCTCGTCAATCGAATGGGTCTTCTCATCGACATAGCGTGTACGCAGGCGGAAATCGGCGCGGGTCTCGTCGCATTCCACCGCCAGGCAGGAGGCGCCGGCCATGACAGCCGCCAACGGCTGGGCGCCACCCATGCCGCCGAGGCCACCGGTCAGGATCCATTTACCCTTGAGGCTTCCGCCATAATGCTGGCGTCCGGCCTCCACAAAAGTTTCATAGGTACCCTGAACGATGCCCTGCGAACCGATATAGATCCATGATCCTGCAGTCATCTGGCCGTACATGGCCAGGCCCTTCTTGTCGAGTTCGTTGAAATGGTCCCAGTTGGCCCAGTTCGGTACGAGGTTGGAGTTGGCGATTAGCACGCGGGGCGCGTCCTTGTGTGTCTTGAAGACGCCGACCGGCTTTCCCGACTGTACCAAAAGGGTCTCGTCGGCCTCCAGTTTTTTCAGGCTGTCGACGATGAGGTCAAAATCCCGCCAGGTGCGGGCGGCGCGGCCGATGCCGCCATAGACCACCAGCTCGTGCGGGTTTTCGGCGACGTCCGGATGCAGATTGTTCATCAGCATCCGCATCGGTGCCTCTGTCAGCCAGCTCTTTGCGGTGATCTCGGCGCCCGTCGGGGGGAAGATGTCGCGTGTGTTGTGTCTTGGATTTGTCACGGTTCGGTTCCCTGTCAGGCCAGCATATTGCCGGAAATGATTATGCGTTGAATTTCGCTGGATCCCTCGTAGATGCGCATGATGCGCAAGTCACGATTGATCCGCTCGATGGGAAAGTCCCGGGTATAGCCATAGCCACCATGCAGCTGCAGGGCGGTGTCGGCAATCTTGCCCGCCGCTTCGGACGCGCAAAGCTTGGCCATTGATGACGCCAGCGAGAAGCGGCCACCGTGATGGTGAGCAAGATCGCGCTGGCGCGCGGCGTCCTGTGATAAAAGCAGCGCCGACTGGAATGCGAGCGCCATGTCGGCTATCATCCAGCGGATCCCCTGGCGTTCCGATAGGGGAGTGCCGCCGATGATGCGTTCCTTGGCATAGTCGATCGCCGAATTCATCGCCGCACCGGCAAGGCCGAGGCACTGTGCGGCAACCTCGATCCGGCCGTTGTCGAGCACCTGCATCGCCGTGCGAAAACCCTTGCCTTCCTCGCCCAGCAGCGCGCTTTGCGCAAGATCGCAATCGAGGTTCAGCGTGAAGACATGGCCACCCTTCAGTCCCATGGTCTTTTCCGGCGGACCGGCCTCGAAGCCGGGGGTGTCCTTCGGCAGGATGAAGGCTGAGATGCCGCGATGTGCCTTGTCTGGATCGGTCACCGCGTAGACCACGATGAAGTCGGCGACACCGCCATTGGAAATGAAGCACTTGGTGCCCTTGAGGTGCCAGCCGCTTTCGGTGCGCCGTGCCCGCGTCTTCATGTCGGCAGGATCGGAGCCGGCGGTGGGCTCCGTCAGCGCGAAGGCGGCGAGTGCCTCGCCGGTGGCGGCCCTTGGCAGCCATTCTTGTTTTTGTGCCTCGCTGCCGCCGATCAGGATGGAATCGGTGGCCAGATAATGTGCTGTCAGCGCCGATGCGGTGGAACCGCAGGCGCCGGCGATGATAGAGACCGCGCGCAGGAGTGCGGGTGCGGATATCCCGCTGCCACCGTAAGCTTCGGGCAGGTTGGCGCCCATCATACCGGCTTCGCCGAGCGTTGCGAGCTGCTCGTGCACGAAGCTGGAGGTCTCGTCGGTCGATGCTGCCAGCGGTGCAATCTTAGCCGCGCAAAGCCGCTCCAGGACGTCGCAGAACATGCGCTCCTCATCGCCAAGCATATGCCATGGGTCGTTGATCTGCGTCATGCATGATCCTCCAGGCCGAATTGTGCGAGCACCTCCGCGATGTCGCCGCCGAGGCTGGGTGCTGCCGTTGCAGCGACAGGCTTGGCACCGTCGAAGCGCACCGGCTGGCCGACGACCCGTGCTTGTCCGAGTGCCGGATGGGCAAGTGTGCTCACCAGACCGCGTGCGGCAGCATGTTCGTTGTCGGCCGCCTGTGCAATGTCCCAGATCGGCGCTGTCGGCAGACCCTGTGACGCCAATGCCGCAACGGCGGCCTCAGTGGTCAGCGCGCGCGACCAATCCTCGATCAGCATACGCAATTCCGGCTCATTTTCGGTGCGGCTCGTGTCTGTGGCAAAGCGTGGATCATTGGCAATCTCGGGCCTGCCGACGAGCTCGGCCAGACGGCGGAACTGATTGCCGTTCAAGACCGCGATCACCACCTGGCCATCACTCGTGGCAAAGCAGCCAAACGGGGTGGAGAGCGGATGACGGTTTCCGACCCGGCCTGGCAGGACACCGCTGTAGAAATGCTGGGCATGGCTCGTTGTCAGCATTGAGAACAGGGCGTCATACATGGCGACGTCAAGTGTCGCACCCTGACCGGTGGTGCTGCGCTGAACCAGTGCCGCCATGATCGACCAACTGGCAAAAAGGCCCGCGATCAGGTCGGCGATGCTTTCGCCCGTCTTGAGCGGCGCGCCGCCTTCTTCTCCTGTTGCGGCCATCAGGCCGGACATGGCCTGCACCACGAGGTCATAGGCCGGCAGATCCTTGAAGGGGCCTTCCTGTCCGAAGCCGGAAATCGAACAGTAGATCAGCCTCGAATTGGCCGCACGCAAGGTGTCGGCTGAAAGTCCGAGACGGGAAGCGACACCGGGACGGAAATTTTCAACCACCACGTCGACGCGGGCGGCCAGCGCCAGCGCCAGATCCAGATCCTTCTGCTTCTTCAGGTCGAGCGCGATGCTCTTCTTGCCCCGGTTGTTCAACGTGAACAGCGCGCTTTCGCCGTCCTTGAACGGACCGATATGGCGGTAGTCGTCACCGGCCGGGGGTTCCAGCTTGATGATATCGGCGCCGAGGTCGGCCAGAAGTGCGGTGCAATAGGGGCCGGCGAGAACGCGCGACAGGTCGAGAATCTTGATGCCGGCTAGCGGAGCGTTCACGGCTTTACCTCGCTCAGAAGGTTTTCGGGCAGCGCGTCGAGGAGTGCGCCGGAACGAACAAGCGCGGCGGCCTCGGCGAGGTCCGGTGCCATGTAGCGGTCCTGTTCCAGTGACGCGACGGACTTGCGCAGACGTGCGATCACCGCCTGGAGTGGAGCAGAGGTCTTCAATGGGTGGCGAAACTCGACGCCCGCAGAACCACACAACACCTCAATGCCGATGATGTGGGCGAGGTTGGCGTTCATGCGTTTGAGACGACGTGCGCCATGTGCGGCCATGGAGACATGGTCTTCCTGATTTGCCGATGTCGGGGTGGAATCGGTCGAGCAGGGATTGGCGAGGTGCTTGTTTTCGCTCATCAATGCGGCTGACGTGACCTCGGCGATCATCAGGCCACTGTTGAGGCCGGGATCGGGCGTCAGGAACGGTGGCAGGTCGTGGCTGAGTGCCGGATCGACCATCAGCGCGATGCGGCGCTGCGAGATCGCACCGATCTCGGCGATCGCCAGTGCGATCTGGTCAGCGGCGAAGGCCACAGGCTCGGCATGGAAATTGCCGCCGGAGACGATCTGTCCGGTCTCGATGAGGACCAGCGGATTGTCGGTCGCGGCATTGGCCTCAATCTCCAAGGTGCGACCTGCCTGGGTTAACAGGTCGATGCAGGCACCGGTGACCTGCGGCTGGCAGCGGATGCAATAGGGGTCCTGAACGCGTGTATCGCCTTCGCGATGGCTCTCGCGGATTTCTGAGCCGTCCATCAGGTCGCGGATGACACGGGCCGCGAGGATCTGGCCGCGATGGCCACGCAACTGGTGGATCTCGTCGAGGAATGGGGCGGTAGAGCCCATGATGCCGTCGGTCGAAAGCGACGATGAGACAAGGGCATTGCGTGCCGCGCGGAAGGCTTCGAAGAGGCCGGCAAGCGCGAAGGCGGTGGAGACCTGGGTGCCGTTGATAAGGGCAAGCCCCTCCTTGGCAGCCAGGACCACCGGTTTAAGGTCGGCTTTGGCCAGTGCTTCCGCGCTCGTCATTTCGCGACCCTGATAGGTGGCGCGACCTTCACCGAGCATCGCGGCCGCCATATGCGCCAGCGGCGCAAGATCGCCCGACGCGCCGACCGAGCCCTGCGACGGGATCACTGGCAACACGTCCTTCGCCAACATGTCCTCGATCAGCTTGACGACCTGTGGGCGGGTGCCGGAGGCGCCGCGACCAAGCGACAGGAGCTTGAGCGCCATGATCAGGCGCACCGTCTCTTCCTCGATGTTTTCACCGACCCCGCAGCAATGCGACAGGATCAGGTTGCGCTGAAGGGTGGCGGTATCTTCGGACCGGATCTTGATCGAGGCAAGCTTGCCGAAGCCGGTGTTGACGCCATAGACGGGAACGTCGCCATTGGCGGCAGCTTTGATCCGGGCGGCGGAATCGGCAATGCCGGGATGCGCGGTTTCAGCCAGCCGAACGGCAAGTCCCTCGCGCCAGATGCGTTCGAGGTCAGCCAGGGTGACCTTTCCAGGTGTCAGGATCAGTTCAGACATATTGGCCTCCGAAAATGCGGGCGTGCAGCGGATTGAAGCCGATCCGATAGGCGAGTTCGGCAGGGTGCTGGATGTCCCAGATCGCCAGATCGGCGCGGGCATTGGGTGCGAGTACACCGCGATCGGTCAGGCCAAGCGCGCGGGCCGCATTGCGGGTCACGCCGCGCAGGCATTCGGCAGGCGTCATCCGAAACAGCGTCGCGCCCATGTTCATGACCAGCAGCAATGAGGTAAGCGGGGAGGTTCCGGGGTTGGAATCGGTTGCCAGTGCGATCGGTACGCCGGCATTCCGCAGGGCTTCAAGTGGCGGGTGTTGTGTTTCGCGCAACGTATAGAAGGCGCCGGGCAGCAATACGGCGACGGTTCCAGCCTTTGCCATGGCGGCAACGCCGTCCTGACCCAGATATTCGAGGTGATCGACGGACAGCGCGCCGTGCTTTGCCGCCATGGCGGACCCGTGCAAGTTTGAAAGCTGCTCGGCATGCAGCTTGATGGGCAGGCCAAGTGCCCTGGCATGTTCGAAAATGCGCTTCATTTCATCAACGGAAAAGGCAATGCCCTCACAAAAGCCGTCCACCGCGTCGATCAGGCCTTCTGCATGACCCTGATCCATGCCGGCAATCACGACCTGGTCGATATAGCCGCTACGGTCATCCTTGAATTCAGGCGGCAAGGCGTGGGCTGCAAGCCAGCTCGTGACAACGTGGACGGGCCGGATTTTGCCGATGCGACGCGCAACACGCAGCATCTTCAACTCGGTGGCGACGTCGAGCCCGTACCCTGACTTGATCTCCAGCGTGGTGACGCCTTCGGCAAGGAGCGTATCGACGCGCGGCAGCGCCAATGAAAGAAGTTCATCCTCGCTTGCCGCACGCGTGTTGCGGACACTGGACAGGATGCCGCCGCCAGCACGCGCAATCTCTTCGTAACTGGCACCTTCCAGGCGCATCTCGAATTCGCGGGCACGGTCGCCACCATAGACAATGTGGGTGTGGCAATCGATCAGGCCGGGCGTTACCAGCCGGCCTTCAAGGTTGCGGGAAGGGCCGCTGGAATAGGTTGCAGGCAGATCGGTATTGGAGCCGATCCAGGCGATCCGGTCGCCCTCGATCGCGATCGACGCCTGTTCGATCAGTCGGTAGCCCGCCACCTCATCGTCCATAATCGCAATTTTCGCATTGCTGAGAACCTGCATCCGGCACGCTCCGATCTGATCATTGATTTTTCTAAGTCTAAACATAATTCCCGGTCTATGTCTAAACTTATTTTCATGTTATGTCTAAACTTATAAGAGGTGCCTGCCCGGCGTCAGACGGGCAAGAAGGAGGTTGTGATGACGATACTTTGGGCAGAACACGCATTGCTGTCGCAAGGTTGGGCAAAGAATGTTCGCGTCGAACTGGGAGCGGACGGTCGCATCGCAAAGGTCGAGGACAAGGTCGAGCTCAGTGCCGCGCCCGATGCCAAGCGGGTGGGATTGCTGCTGCCGGCCATGGCCAACCTCCATTCCCATGCTTTTCAGCGCGCCATGGCAGGCTTGTCGGAAGCACGCGGGCCGCACCCGCGCGACACCTTCTGGACATGGCGTCAGATCATGTATCGCTTTCTCGACCACCTCACGCCTGAAGACGTCGAAGCCATCGCCGCTCTTGTGCAGATGGAAATGCTTGAGGCCGGGTATGCCACCAATGTCGAGTTTCACTATCTGCACCACCGTCCCGGCGGTGGATCTTACGACAATATCGCTGAAATGTCCGAGCGGATTGTTGCAGCCGCAGCACGTACGGGCATCGGGCTGACGCTTCTGCCGGTGCATTACCAGTTTGGCGGTGTGGACCGCCGTCCGCTCGGGCCGGGCCAGAGCCGCTTCGGCACGACGCCTGATGAGTTCGTGGCACTTCTCGATGCCGCAGAAGCGGCGCTTACCCATCTGCCGGCCGATACCGGAATTGGCGTGGCGCCGCATTCCCTGCGCGCAGTCAGCCCCGAGGCGCTGGCACTGTGCGAGAGGTTGCGACCGGGGCGGCCTTTGCACATGCATCTCGCCGAGCAGATCCCCGAGGTCGAGGAGGTCTTTGCCGCTCGTGGCCGCCGCCCGGTTGAATGGCTCCTGGACAACCACAGCCCCGACGGGCGCTGGACGCTGATCCACCTGACCCACATGACTGGCGACGAGACGACCAGGCTGGCCGCGACCGGTGCCGTTGCGGGCTTATGCCCAATCACGGAATCGAGCCTCGGCGACGGCATCTTCAATGGTACGATCTGGACGCAGGCGGGTGGAAGGCTGGGCTTTGGCTCCGACAGCAATATCCGTATTTCGCTGATCGAGGAATTGCGCACCCTGGAATACAGCCAGCGCCTGCGAGACACCGAGCGCGCGGTACTGGCCACGCCCGGACGCTCTACCGGTCGGGTGCTCTACGAGGCCGGGCTCGATGGTGGTGCAAGAGCGGCCGGACGCGAAACCGGCGCCATAGCTGTGGGGCTTTGGGCCGATCTTTGCGCCATATCGCTCGACAATCCGGTGCTTTTCGGCCGCAAGGGCGATGAATTGCTGGACAGCCTGATCTTTGCGGGCGGTAACGGGTTAGTGACCGATGTCTGGGCGGCTGGCCGCCATGTCGTCCATGACGGACAGCATATGGATCATCAGCGCATTACAGCCGACTATATGGCCTGCATTGGCAGATTGCAGGAGCGGATGTGACAGACAGGCAAACGGGGGCGAGCGCGTCCAAGGCGCAAAACATCGCGAATGAAGTTCGCCGCCGCATTGTCGAACGCGAGTGGCGTCAGGGTGACCGCATTCCTGACGAGGCCGATCTCGCGATCGAGTTCGACGTCGCAAGGGCGACGGTCAACAAGGCCTTGCAGCTTTTGGCCGATGAAGGGCTTCTGGACCGGCGGCGGCGCGCCGGTACGCGTGTCGCGATCGATCCGGTCCGCAAGGCGACTTTCACGATTTCCATCGTGCGTGAACAGGTCGAGCAGGCCGGCATGGTCTACAGTCATCGCGTCGTGGCCCAAAGGCGCAGCCCCATCCCGGCGGAGATCGCCACTCGGCTTGGCCTGCCCGAAGGCGAAATCCTGGTTCACATGCGCGCTATCCATTATGGCGACGGGCAGCCCTTTCAACTGGAAGATCGCTGGATCAATCCGCGAGCCGCTCCGGGGCTGGAAAAGGCGGACTTCTGGCAGCTGAACGCCAATGAATGGCTGGTGCGCAACGCCCCCTATATGCGGGCTGATCTGACCTTTTCTGCCGAGAATGCCGACCGGCGTGATGCGCGATTGCTGCGAACCCGGCAAGGCCAGGCGCTCCTGATCCTGCACCGCACGACCTGGAACGGTCTGGGGCCAATCACCACTGTGAGGGTGGCTTTCCAGCCCGGCCATCTCGTCGGTACCGAAAAGACTACTGCTGCCAGCGAGTGAAGGGGGTGTCGGCTCCATCGCATCCCCTCGCAAGCCCATACATGAAAACACGTTTGCCGGGGTCCATTGCGCACCCGGTCAGGAGGCTCCAAAGATGACCCGCGATCACACATTCTTGCGTCCGGAGCTGGCGACACTAGCGCCCTACAATGCCGGCCTTACGGTCGAAGAGGTCGCAAGGCGGCCCGGTGTGACCCGCGTTGCCAAGCTCGGCTCGAACGAAAACCCGCTCGGCCCGGACCCGGCAGTCCACCAGGCGCTGGAGACCGCGTTGCAAAATGTTGCGGTCTATCCCGATCCGTCCGGCCGCACGCTGGTTGCAGCTCTTGCGGAACGCCACGGCGTTGCACCGGAACAATTCGTGCTCGGAAACGGTTCGGAGGACTTGCTGGCAGTGCTCGCTCGTGCGGTCCTGCGACCCGGCGACCGGGTGGTGACCCTTTATCCTTCCTTCCCGCTACATGAAGACTATGCCCGACTGATGGGGGCTAAGGTGACGCGGATCGGACTAACGGACGATGGTCGCATCGATGTGGATGCGCTTGTGGCGGCAGTTGCACAACCAGTGCGCATGGTGCTGTTTGCAAACCCGATGAATCCGGCCGGCGTGTGGCTGTCTCCAAGGGATCTGGACCGGGTGCTGGATGCCGTTCATCCCGATGCGGTGACCTGTCTTGACGAGGCCTATCACGAATATGCGGACGGCGATGACTATGCCTCGGGCGAGGCGAGGCTTGCTTCGCAACCAGGGCCATTATTGATCCTGCGTACCTTCTCCAAGGCATGGGGTCTTGCCGGTTTGCGTGTCGGTTATGGCCTGACAAACAATACCGACCTGAAGCGTGGGCTCGATCTTGCCCGCACGCCGTTCAACGTCAATCTGATGGCCCAGGTAGCGGCAAAGACTGCACTTGCCCACCCGCAATCTGTGGACGAGGCAGTGGCGCTGGTACAGCAGGAGCGGCCGCGCATGGCGGCTGCGATCGAAACATTGGGCCTGCGCGTGCTGCCATCGAAGGGCAATTTTCTGTTCTTCGATTGCGGCCGTCCTTCGGTCGACCTTGCCGAGACACTGCTTGACCAGGGCGTGATCATCAAGCCCTGGAAACAGCCTGGCTATGAAAACTGGTTGCGTGTCTCGGTTGGCACCCCGTCCGACAACGACTTATTCCTCGCGGCATTGGCCACCGCATTGTGAACTTTCAGTGCAAATGTATTCTCGCCATAATCTGCCCCGTGCCGATGGTGTGCGCAGGCGCTGGGTATTGAGACTGTTGCGCTTGCCGGATGCAGAAAGTGGTGCACAAATCCCGATTTAGCACTACGTTAGGAGAATGCAGGAACTGCTCTCGATATATCAGTCTTATCTCGATTGTCTCAACGCACAGGATTGGTCCCGTCTGGGCAATTTTGTGCATGATGAGGTAAGCCATAATGGTCGACCTTTTGGACTGGAAGGCTACCGTGCGATGCTGGAAAACGACTTTCAGCAAATACCGGATCTCAAGTTTAAGGCTGAGCTGCTGGTCTGTGAGCCGCCCTTCGTCGCAGCTCGCCTCTGGTTCAACTGCTCGCCAAAGGGTAATTTCCTCGGGCTGGCGCTCAACGGTAGAACCGTGTCGTTTGCCGAAAACATCTTCTATGAGTTTGACGGCGACAAAATCAAAAAGGCGTGGTCGGTGCTCGATAAAACTGCCATTGAAAGCCAGCTTGCATAGCGAACATTACACGCCAGGGTATGGCGGCTTTAGAGACTGCTGCTGATCGCAAACTTGAACTACAAAAAGCATGCACCGCCTGAATATGGCGGGTGAAAGGGGTGGAACGGTAGAAAATTGGCTGACTCGGAGAAACGGCGTATCTTTACATGAACCTCAACCTGAAAGACCCCGAAGCACATCGCCTTGCTCAGGTGATCGCCATGCGACCGAGCAGAGTATGAGCCGTGTCGTAACCGACGTTCTGCGTGAGCGGTATGCGCAAATTGAAAAGCACAGAGGTAGAGCTTCTGTTGAAGAACTTTTGGAAATCGCCGACAGGGCCGTAGCCCATTTAAAGCGACCTTATGTCGATCATGCCGAGCTTCTCTATAATGAAGATGGCCTGCCAAAGTGATTATCGACACATCCGCCATAGTGGCGGTCTTGTCTCCATGTCCGGTTCATCGGCAGAGAGACATCGCGCTGCATCAAGCTCCTGTTTTCGTCGAGAGGGCCAAATTGATATAGCTTCCCGACCAGGAAGATTTCGCGTTGCGAAAGTTCAGGCTTCCCGACCGGGAAGAGTAGCGTTGATCTTTGAGGAAACTTCCTGTACAGTAAGCTGCTAACAGAGATACTCGATGTTTAAGTCAGCACGCGATTTCGGCGCTGCCGTCCGGGAAAAACGCAAAGTCCTTGGCTGGACCCAGGTCGAGCTCGCCGTTCGTTCCGGCACGGGCGAGCGCTTCATTGTCGAACTCGAATCCGGAAAACCGAGCTGCCAGCTCGAAAAGGCTCTGATCGTTGCCCGTACCGTCGGCATAAAGATCGGCGATCTAAATACAGCCACGGTAATCTCAACCACATTGGACGACGACCTCGATTTCCTGCCGACCTTCGGTGATGGTCGATGATAACCGTCTTCTACGAAACCTTCCCCGTCGCGCAAATGACTTTTGAAGGCGAGTGGCGGCTTAGCTACGATTCATCCTGGGAAGCGCGCCGCTCCGCTTTTCCGGTGTCGCTGACGATGCCAATGCGCTCAGGAGCGATCGGCGCTGATGTGCTGCTACCGTGGCTTGCGAACCTTCTTCCGGAAACGCATCTCGCCGAGATCGGTCAGAGACTAAAAGTCTCTCCTCAAGATATCGTTGGTCTGCTTGGTCATATCGGCCGTGACACTGCCGGAGCGTTGTCGATTGGCAAACCGCGGAAGGCGGGTGTAAAACTAAAACCCATTCCGGATGCGGAGACGCTTGAGCGTATCCTCAATGAACTTCCGGACAAGCCCTTCCTGGTCGGGGAGCGGGGTGTCTCAATGTCTCTTGCAGGGGTTCAGGAGAAACTGCCTGTCTTTGTCGATCAGGACGGCGCCATCTCGATCCCTGTCGATGGAACACCATCGACCCACATTATCAAGCCGGATACAAAGCGGCTTGCGGGGAGCGTCGAGAACGAAGCCTTCTGTCTCGCTCTCGCGCAGGCATGTGGTTTGGATGCTGCCGACGCAACCGTAAGGGTAGCAGGCGCGCGACGCTACCTACTGGTGAAACGTTATGACCGGTTCATTGATGCGGAAGGTGAAATCCGAAGGCTGCATCAGGAAGACCTCTGCCAGCTAACGGGTCATTTCCCATCGCAGAAATACGAGCGTTCCTCGACAGCTCCTGGTGTGACCCTGAGATTGATGTTCGGCGCCGTCAGCGATCTCGTTTCACCTGCTGAACGTTTAAAGCTTCTCGATGCAGTGATCTTTAACGTACTGATCTGTAACTCGGATTCGCACGCGAAGAACTACTCGATTTTGATTGGTGCCGGTGGATCCGCGAAGATGGCGCCCCTTTACGATTTGATGTGTGCTGCAGTGTACCGTCAGGTTGACCAGAGCTTGCCACAAGGCATTGCCGGACGTTTCATTGCGCCTGACTTGAGGAATTCTGATTGGCAGGCATTGGCTGAGGAGCTCGGATTGAGCGGCGCATCAACCGTTAAGAGGGTTGAGGAACTTGCGGAACTTGTAAGCTGTGCCTCTGTGGATATAGCCCCGCAAATCGCTGCGATCGCTGGCGATCCGACGAAAGTCCTTGATCGCATCACGTATAATGTTCGAAAGAGATGCAGACGAATTCAGGTGCAGGTGCGCGGTTGAAGATGGATTGAGCGCGTTAATTACTGGATGAATTCACTGTGGTTTCCCGTCGAGAGAGACCGTGGATGCCACCTTTTGTGCCCCGGCTTTCCACTCTTGGCTCCGAGAGAAGTCTTACTTTCATGTCTCGCCTGTCATGCACCAACGCCCGCCCGACAGCCGATAGAGCTCGGAACAAACGATAAGGCACGGCCGGCGCATTCCCCGACGATGATCTCAAGTAACCCGAAAGCGTTGCCTGAGGACATGCCGAGTGCTGCTGCCAGACGACGTCTCGCGCCTTCGTCAGGAAGGAGGTCCGAGAAGAAGGGGCTGACGACGCGATCGACGAAAGGTTCTTCCCTCACCGGTAGGGAGACCGAAAAGGCGACAGGATTATTGGTGAGGTGGTCGTCGTTATCGGTGAAGGTCAGCGAGGCGTCCTCGTTCTGCTTGAGCTCTCCGGCCTTTTGATCTTTGAGATAGACGTCTAGCACCCGGTTCATGAGGAGGCACCGCGGGTGGTGATGCTCACGGTCAAGCCGAGCGTCTGCAAGACGGTCAAGGCGAGCCCGACCCGACAGCTCTCCTTACCATTTTCGAGCTCACGCACAAACCGAACGCCCAAACCAGCGACGCCGGCAAGTTGTTCCTGCGTAAGTTGCTGACGCTTTCGCTCAGCTCGGATCAGTTGCCCGAGTGCTACGCTGTCGGAGACCGTTGCCATGTGAATCTTCCCTTTCGGGACGATTTAAGCACAGCAGTCGAGTAATTGCACGAAAAAGAACCGAGCGGGATGATTATGACGGGGATTGTTGACCAGGGGATAAAATAATCCCGATCGAGACTCCCACAAACTGCAGAGGGAGAGGAACTGGCCTTGGTTACACGTTGCCTGAATACAAAGGAATCGGCTGCGTCGTCACGTCGCGTGTGCGCCAGAAACGCACATTGCAGAGTGGAGTTCTACGTCTTTTCGATCAGAAGCAGCACAAGTATGCCGCGAAAAGTGTGAGTGGCGATCAATCTGTTCGGGCGAAAACGCCTGGTGTGACGCCTACATGCCGCGTGAACGCGACGCTGAACGCGCTGGCCGAGGCATAACCAATTTTTGCTGCGATCTCGACCAGCGGCATCTCTCGTCGGACCAACAGGTCCTTTGCAAGAGCCATGCGCCAGCCAGTCACGTATTCCATTGGAGGGAAGCCCACCTCCCTTCGAAAACGTTCGAAGAATGCCGACCGAGACATAACTGAGGTCTCTGCCAATGCCTCGACGGATAAACTTCCGCTCGGGTCCAGATGAATGCGTCGCAGTGCTGGAGCTAAGCGGATGTCGGAAAGGCCACGCAACAGGCCGGGAGATGTCTCTGCCCCTCCTGCACTCCGCAGCGCGTCGATGAAGAGAACTTCCAGTAATCGGCTCAATATCATGTCCCGCGCCGCAAGTCCGCCGACCATCTCAGTGTGAATCATCCCTACGAGATCCATGAGCCGGGGCTCGCCTCGGGCATGAACGATGCCCGGCAGCAGCGAGCTTAGCAACTGCTTGTCGTTCGCCAAGAAGGAACAGTGACCCACCATGGCCGTGATGTCGGCGGGCGCGTCTGGATCGCCGAGGCGGAACACGCCGGGATTGCTCTCCAACCGTTGCGGCAACGTACCTGGCGGCGGCGGGTGAATGCTGCTCATGGTGAAGGCATGGATTTGCGGGACGAGAATGAAATCCCCGGACTCAAGGATGATTGGCGCTCTGCCAGCGATCGTGAGTAGGCAGCGCCCTTCCACCATTGCACAATAGAACGGACTTCCAAGTTCACTACGCTCGACCCACCACGCCCCGCCGGCCGTAACCAGTTTGGCGATCGAAGGCACGGGCTTGAGCAGCGAGACGATCTCGGCGAGTGGATCCGACATATCTGGACTTTCACGCAATAAGTATGGACGCCCAGATATAGATAATCCTATTCTGTTCGTCCATCTTGGCGGCGTACAAGGAGGCCAAGAAATGACGACGAACAATCTAATCGATACCGCGCGCCGTATCCCAACGCCCGACGGAGCTCTCACAATAGCTTACTCGCCGATCCGCCTCGACATGGTTGGGCGGCAGCCTCTGGAATTGCGTCTGACTGCACCAGCAGCCGGCAATCGCCTCCCCATCGTCATTCTGTCTCATGGGTTTGGGCCGTCGTTCTACGTTCCGTCGAAGGACGGCTACGCGCACATGGCGCAGTTCTGGGCGGAACGCGGCTTTGCTGTTATTCAGCCCACTCATGCGAGCTCCCGCGTCGGCGGGCTTCCTGCAGACGCGGAAGGAGCGCCCTTCTTCTGGCGCGAGCGTGTCGCGGAGGTTCGGACAATCATCGACCGGCTGTCCGATATCGAAGAGCGTGCCCCGGCAGTCTCTGGTCGGCTGGACCATAATCGCATCTCTGCGGTAGGACATTCTCTCGGCGGCCATACCGTGAGCCTGCTTCTGGGCGCGCAACTTCATGGAGAGACATTTGGCGATCCGCGCATCGAGACCGGGATACTTCTCACTGCGCCTGGAAGAGGTGGAAAGGACCTGACGGAAGAGAACGCTGAACGCTTTCCGTTCTTCGATGTCGACTTCTCCCACCTGAGGACGCCGACCCTGGTCGTGTGCGGGGCAGACGACAATCCCCGCTTCACCTCCCGTGGCCCAGAATGGCACGCCGACGCTTATCATGATGGGACCGGCGCGCATTCGCTGCTGACGATTCATGGCGTAGGACACGGTCTTGGTGGCATTGCCGGCCTTGACGCCAAGGAAACTGAGGTCGAGGCACCGGATGCGCTCGAGGCGACGAAGCGCATGACACTGGCATGGTTGAGAACTGCACTGGGCTATGATACCGACGCTTGGTCTTCGGCATGTACGGCGTTGACAGGTCCGGCGAGCAGCCTTGGTACCGTCGTTGAAAAGTGACCGCATGAGGGTATCTGCCTTGGGCATGTACTGGCGTGTCATGGAGGCGGGAGCGAGACGTTGCTTCCGCTTCGCGAGCTCCACGACGCCGTTTCTGCGGAACAGCTTAACCCAAGTCATGGCATAGAAGGCCCGGGAACTGTCGGGCTGACCGCAATGGGCCGAACCTAGACCTCCACAGCGAGTACTTCGGTGTCCGCTTCGCTTCTTGGGCGCTCTGGTCGCGTACGATCAGCAGTCGGATCGTTGAGTTTCGTATCCCCACGTTTTTCTGCAGGCCAATAGTGGCCTAAGGAGAACGAGGATGGGTATCGCACAATATGATCCAACCGCACTGGGCCGACCGGCATGGAATGCCAGCCGGCAAGTTGGCGTCAAGAAACCTCTGAAGCAGCGCCAAATTTGGGCGATCCGTTTCTTCCTGGACCGAGAGGGGCGAATGAGAGATCGTGCTCTGTTCGATCTTGCCATCGACAGCAAGCTCCGCGGCTGCGATCTCGTGAAGATCAAAATCGGAACCCTCGTCACGGGCCAGGAAATTCGAACTAGGCCAAAGCAGGCTTCAATCTGGTCGCCGTAAAATTTAGCTTGACGATAAATATAGCATGAGATCGACCTGGCCGTGCGTCTTGGACGCCTGCGCTCGTATGTGACTGTAATACCTAGGCAGCAATGAGTTCCCTCAGGTGTTGAGCGACCTGTTTGGCGGCAGCGAAAACATCGCCGCGGCCATGCAGGCCCGTTTCGGCGATGAAGTCATTTGTAACGCCGCCTGCCTCTTCCACCAATAGCAACCCAACCAGGCAGTCCCAGGAATTTAGCAGCGGCTGAAAGCAGCCGATGTAGTGGCCGGCGGCGACATGGGCCAAAGTGAGCGCAGTCGACCCGTTGCGCATGTAGGAGCCACCGGCTGCCAACACACGCTCCACGATGGCGCCAACCCGCACACTATAGACCGAATCGCTGCTACCGATGGCTGTAAGCCCATCCGCAATGGAAGCGCGTGTGTTGACGCTGATCCTCGTGTCATTTCGCCAGGCGCCTTGCCCCTCGGCCACCCAGAACAACTGGTCGTGGCAGGCGGTCATAGGTCAGGCCGATGACGGGTACGCCGTCTCCGAGCACTGAGATCAACACGCGCCAGGTAGGCAGCCCAAAGAGGAAACAGCTTGTTCCATCGATGGGGTTAATCACCCATTGCCAGGTGCTATCGCCGCCCGCAGCGCCATGTTCCTCTCCGACCAGAGCATCGCCTCGCCGCTGCATGAGCATCTGGCAGCCCGCGGTGCTGTCTTTGGAGAGGTCGCCGGATGGGAACGGGCCAACTGGTTCGCGTTCAAGGGACAGGAGCGGGTCTATTGCTACAGCTGGAAACGGCAGAACTGGTTCGAAAACCAGAGGCAGGAACATCTGGCCGTGCGCAATGGCGTCGGACTCTTCGACATGACGTCGTTTGGGAAGGTCAGGATCGAGGGACGTGATGCGCTTGCGTTCCTACAGCGCGTCTGTGCAAACGACCTGGACGTGGACGAAGGCAGGATTGTCTATACGCAGATGCTCAACCATCGAGGCGGAATAGAGAGCGACCTGACCGTCACGCGTCTGTCGGAAAACGCCTTCTTCGCAGTTGTGCCTGGCGCCACTCTCCAGCGGGATCTCGCCTGGTTGCGAAAACAGTTGCGGCCGGAGGAGTTCGTCGTGATCACGGATGTCACTGCGTCGCAAAGCGTGCTCGTGCTGATGGGACCAAAGGCGCGGGATGTCATTGCGCGTATCAGTCCCGACGATTTCTCAAACGAAGCCTTTCCTTTTGGAACGGCGCGGGAAATCGAGATCGGCATGGGCCTCGCGCGGGCCCACCGCGTCACCTATGTTGGCGAACTTGGCTGGGAGCTCTACGTTTCCTCCGATCAGGCAGCACATGCCTTCGAAACGATCGAGGAGGCAGGCGAGCCGTCAAACCTGAAGCTGTGCGGACTTCACGCCCTCGATTCCTGCCGTATCGAAAAGGCATTTCGACATTTCGGCCATGACATCACGGATGAAGATCACGTGCTGGAGGCGGGACTGGGTTTTGCCGTGAAAACGGAGAAGGGAGACTTCATCGGCCGTGAAGCCGTCCTTCGTAAACGCGAGGAGGGGCTCAAACGACGTCTCGTCCAGTTCCGTCTCAAGGATCCTGAACCGCTCCTCTACCACAATGAGGCGCTGGTTCGCGATGGCAAGATCGTCTCCATCATCACTTCTGGCAATTATGGACCTTCCCTTGGCGGTGCGGTTGGCCTTGGATATGTCCCTTGCGAAGGGGAAAGCGATACAGATGTTCTCGGATCCAAGTACGAGATCGAGATCGCCGGAGAGCGCTTCGCCGCAGAGGCATCCTTGAAGCCCTTATACGATCCGAGGGCGGAGCGGACGAAAATGTAGGAACTCCTAATATGTTCAGTAGGGCTTCCAAAGGTTCAGTCATTTCGGCAAATCTCTCACGCTGTAACGCCTGACTGCCATGATAAAAAGTGGGCTTGACCTTCGCCGCCTGCTCAATCATTTTGACGATGTCGAAAAGATTCTGGCTGGTGTGGTTATTCCAGCCCCCTTCAGCGGGATGAAGTCACGCTCCTTCAGGTGTGAACCCACGGCGCCAACCATATTGATGGATGGTGCTGTAGCTGTTTGTGATTGTCACGCGCCTGCACCATCCATCCGGATTGAAAGCTGGATGATGAACAAAAAAAACATATTGATTTCTCAACTCCTGATGACGTTCATGATGGCGGCGTCGATGTCAGGCATCATGTCATTGATCGCAATGGGGCCGACCGCTGAATGGTTGGTAGCCTGGCCCGGCCAGTTCGCATCCGCCTGGCCTATCGCATTTGTGCTGACGATGGTGACATGGCCGCTCGCCATGGCGATCACAGGATTTCTGGTGCGGTCCGAAGAAGGCTCAAGGCACTCCTGAACCGAGGGTTGGAAGAGGGATGATCTCGGTCAGTGGCTACCTGAAAATCGAGGAGTTCCTCTTTCGGTTCGAACGTCACTGCCCGCTGAGGAATTGGCGCTCGACCCATCCTTCCCAGCCACCAACCCTGATCTTCTGCCAGTTGTTTGTCGCATAGGGCAGGAAGGCGATATCACACTGATCATGGCGGAGCCTGGTGAGGTGTTTTGATCCAGGCGACGGCCATTTCCGCAGATCGAGATGGCCGTCTTGCGCAACGCCTGCAACACAATAGAGATATGGTGAAACCATTGAAATGTAATGTTTATGCACCCAACCGGTGTCGTGCCTTGCCTCGACGGGGCACCAATTTCCCTGGCAGTCGCCAACAACGATTACGTCGCATTCATTAAATCTAAGTCGGCTGGCAATGTCCGAACTACTGGAAGGTTGCCTTCGAACATTCAAGACGTCATCTGTCGCGACATTCACGACGCAATGCTCTTCTGCCACAACAGGCTGTTGGGCAAAAGCGGCCGCACCGAGCATCATGACGAAAACCGTCGCAAAGCTAAGAAGTCGATATCGCATCATGCGCCCATGATGATCGAGCCACTGCCGGTTGGCAACCGGTCAGCCGTCGACCAATCCTGAAGGCCTTAAGGGGAGGGGACCTGAATGAAGCCTTGCAACGCGTCGCTTTGAGCCTGTTGCAGAATGCGGATGGGTTAAACGGGAAGTTTGGCTCAACCCATCCGGTCGTCAGGGAAACTGTTCAGTGCAGGATCTGGCTGAGGAACAGTTTCGTTCTTTCGTGCTGGGGATTGTCAAAGAATTCCGCAGGTGCGTTCTCTTCGACGATCTGACCCTGATCCATGAAGATCACCCGGTTTGCGACCTGGCGGGCAAATCCCATCTCGTGCGTCACGCAAATCATGGTCATGCCTTCCTCGGCCAGGCCCACCATGGTGTCGAGCACCTCCTTGATCATTTCAGGGTCGAGCGCCGAGGTCGGCTCATCGAACAGCATGATCTTCGGGCTCATGCACAGCGATCGGGCGATCGCGACACGCTGCTGCTGGCCGCCCGAAAGCTGGCCCGGATATTTTAGCGCCTGCTCGGGGATCTTCACGCGCTCAAGGTAATGCATCGCGATTTCTTCGGCCTTCTTCTTGGGCATCTTGCGAACCCAGATCGGTGCGAGCGTGCAGTTTTCCAGGATCGTCAGGTGCGGGAAGAGGTTGAAATGCTGGAACACCATGCCGACTTCGCGACGAACCTCATCGATCTTCTTCAGGTCACTGGTCAGTTCGATGCCGTCAACGATGATCTGGCCTGACTGGTGTTCCTCCAGGCGGTTGATGCAGCGGATCATCGTGGACTTGCCCGAGCCTGACGGGCCTGCAACGACGATACGTTCGCCAGCCATGACCCTCAGGTTGATATCGCGAAGGACGTGGAAGTCTCCATACCACTTGTTCATGCTGATGATATCGATGGCGATATCGGTATCGGAGACGGAAAGCGTCTTAGGTTGGGCGTTTGCCATTGGTTTCCCCTGATTGTTATCGTTTGTGTCCGGTATCCAGATGTCGCTCCATGAACGCCGAATAGCGCGACATTCCAAAGCAGAATATCCAGAATACGAAGCCTGCGAAAATGAGACCCGTACTTGGTGTGATCGGTGTGATCCAGTTCGTGTCCGTAAAGTTCAACTGTACGATACCGAGCAGGTCGAACATGCCGATGATCGAGACCAGCGAGGTATCCTTGAAAAGCCCGATGAACGTGTTGACGATGCCTGGAATGACCAGCTTGAGAGCCTGCGGCATGATGATCAGCCGGATTTTCTGCCAGTAGCCGAGGCCGAGAGATTCCGCACCTTCATACTGGCCCTTGGGAATTGCCTGCAGGCCGCCGCGCACGACTTCGGCCATGTAGGCAGAGGCAAACAGGGCGACGCCGACAAGCGCACGCAAGAAGTTGTCGATCGTCCAGCCTGTTGGCAGGAAGAGCGGCAACATGACGTTGGCCATGAACAGCACCGTGATCAGTGGCACACCGCGGATCACCTCGATGAATGTTACGCACAGCAACCGGATGATCGGCAGATGTGAACGACGCCCAAGTGCCAGAAGGATGCCGATCGGGAGCGATACCGCAATCCCGACGAAGGACAGGATCAGAGTGACCATCAGGCCGCCCCAAAGCGGCGTCTCGACTTCGCGCAAGCCAAAGATATTGCCACGCAGCAGGAAGAAGGCGACGATCGGGAAGATGACAAAGAGCAGCAGCGCATTCAAGCCCTTGAAGGGGATCCGTGGTATCAGGATCGGAGCAAGAAGGGCTGCAAAAAGGATTGCCACCAGCAATGGACGCCAGCGTTCCTCGATCGGATAACGTCCGAACATGAACTGTTCGAACCGCTCGCCGACAAAGGCCCAGCAAGCACCGCTCCAGCCTTCCGGCTGTATGCCACCTTGAGGTATCGTCAGGCAGACCGTACGATCGCTGCCACTCCAGACGGCATCAAGGAATACCCAATTGATTATGTCTGGAACGGCCCATAGTAGCAGGGCAACCGCCAAAACCGTCAGAGCGATATCTTTTGGTGTCGCCAGGAGATTGGCTCTGAGCCAGCCGAAAACGCTTCTTTCGCTTCGAGGCGCCGGTTCCTGGGTCAACATCTCGTTGCGGACAAAACCGCTTGTAATGATACTCATGATCCTATCTCTCCACCAGAGCCATCTTGGCGTTGAACCAGTTCATGAACAGCGATGTGACGATGCTGATGCTGAGATAGACGATGAGCCAGATGGAGACCACTTCGATGGCCTGTCCTGTCTGGTTCATGGTCGTTCCACCGGTTGCGACGAGTTCGGGAAATCCGACGGCGATACCGAGTGACGAATTCTTCGTGAGATTGAGATACTGGCTGGTCAGCGGTGGTATGATGATACGCATTGCCTGCGGCATGACCACCAGCCGGTTGGTTGTCGCCGGCTGCAGGCCAAGAGCCGAAGAAGCCTCCGTCTGTCCCTTCGGAACGCCTGCAATCCCGGCCCGAATGATTTCGGCGATGAATGAGGCCGTATAAAAGGACAAAGCGAGATAAAGGGCGACAAATTCAGGCGCGACGACAGAGCCACCGGTCAGGTTGAAGCGCCCCTTTTCGGGGAAATTGAAGGTCAACGGCATTCCGGCCACGAAGAACGCGATGATCGGCAGTCCGACGATTATCGCCAGTGATGTCCAGACCGTTGGAAATTGCCTTCCGGTTGCAATCTGACGGGCCTTGGCCCACCTGGCGACGACGAAGGCAAGGACGATCCCAACGACAAAGGCTATCGGGATCAGTACGGAACCGTCACCCCAGATGGCCCTGGGAAAGGCAAGCCCGCGATTGTTGAGGAACATTCCAAAGGGAAGGACCAGCGAATCGCGAACCTGGGGAAGGGCCCCGAGAACGCCCTTGTAGAAGAAGAGTATGATCAGCAGGACCGGGATATTGCGGAAGATCTCGACATAAACCGTGCACAGCTTTGCGATCAGCCAGTTGGAGGAAAGACGCCCGACACCGATTAAAAATCCGATGATGGTGGCGGTGACAATGCCGACCGATGCAACGAGCAATGTGTTGAGAAAACCAACGAGCAGGGCCCGGCCGTAGGTGGAATCGCTCGAAAACTCGATGAGCGACTGGCCAATATCGAAACCGGCACGGCCCTTCAGGAAGTCGTATCCGGAGGCCGTATTGGAACGTGCGAGATTTTCGGTGGTGTTGTTGAAGATCCACCATACGACAGTGATCGTGATTACGAGCGTCAGTATCTGAAAGAACAGTCCGCGAAACTTGGGATCATAGACATATGATCCCAGTGATCGTCCACCGGACGGCGCAGCTATAGCGTGATCGGTCATGCCGGCCATATCCCCTTGCGACCCTTTTCGGGTCTTTCTTCTTATGATTCAAAGCTGGATGAGGCAGGAACTGCCTCATCCAATGTCATCAGTCGATCAGCGGATCGGCGGAGCGTATTGCAGGCCGCCCTTGGTCCACAATGCGTTGAGCCCACGCTCGATCTTCAACGGTGTTTCCATACCGATATTGCGCTCGAAAACCTCGCCGTAATTGCCGAGATGCTTGACGATGTTATAGGCCCAGTCATTGGTCAGGCCGAGGTCCGTGCCGATCTTGGTGTCGGGTTCGGTGCCCAGGAAGCGCTGGATGTCCGGGTTTTCGGAGTTCTTCATCTCGTCGACATTGGCCTTGGTGATCCCGAATTCCTCGGCCTGAACGAGCGCATACTGCGTCCAGGAGATGATGTCGAACCACTGGTCATCGCCCTGACGGACTGCTGGGCCAAGCGGTTCCTTCGAGATGATTTCCGGAAGAATCATGTGGTCATCCGGATTGGCAAGCGACAGGCGGATCGAATAAAGGCCCGACTGGTCTGTCGTGTAGACGTCGCAGCGGCCTTCCTGATAGGCGGCATTGACCTCGGTGAGCTTTTCGAACACGACCGGCTTGTATTCAAGGTTGTTCGCCTTGAAGAAGTCGGCGAGGTTGAGTTCGGTGGTCGTTCCGGACTGTACGCACACGGCTGCACCGGAAAGTTCCAGAGCCGACTTCACGTTCAGTGCCTTCGGAACCATGAAGCCCTGGCCGTCAAAGTAGTTGATGGTGCGGAAGTTCAGGCCAAGTGCGGTATCGCGATTGATCGTCCAGGTCGTGTTACGGAACATGACGTCGCCTTCACCGGACTGCAAGGCGGTGAAGCGGGTCTGCGCCGTGGCCGGCGTGAACTTTACCTTGGAGGGATCGTTGAAGATGGCTGCAGCGACCGCACGGCAGAAGTCAACGTCGAAACCGGTCCAGTTCCCCGACGCATCCGGTGCGGCAAAGCCTGCAAGTCCGGTGTTGACCACGCATTGAACGAAGCCTTTGTCCTTGACATCGTCAAGGGTTGCAGCCGATGCGACCGAAGCGGCACCCAGAACTGCTGCGCCAATCGTGGCAGACAGAAGCGTCTTTTTCATTTTTCCCAACCTTTGTATCTTATGGTTTTCTGATCCCATCGCGTGGTCATCCATTTCTGGTGGATCCTGCGCAATGTCCCCGCGAGCCTCCCGGATGCGGGATCACTATCTCATGCGTAAACGCACACATGGTCAAGACTGCCTGCCCAAATTGTGTCCAAAAAGAGTCGATTGTCGTTAATCGGCGGGGCCGGTTTGAGGTCTTGATGCGCTGGTAATCGTGACCCGGTCGGGCGATCTTCGCCTTTCGTAGGGGGGTAGTTTGTCGCTTCTGCCTCCAAAGGGTTGACCGCGTTCACCCGAGATTGCAAACATCGGGGTCTTCCATTTCCAAAAGTGAGCTTCCCACGTATGAAGACCAAGGCCAATCTGTCCGGCGACGCCGGTGTGAACACACGTCTCGCCCACATCGGACACGATCCGTTCAGCTATCACGGCTTTGTCAATCCGCCGGTCGTCCATGCCTCGACGGTGCTGTTTCCAAATGCCGAGGCGATGGAAACACGTGAACAGAAATATACCTACGGGACACGTGGGACACCGACCACGGATGCGTTGTGCGAAGCGCTGGATGCCCTGGAGGGGTCGGCGGGAACGATCCTTGTGCCGTCGGGACTTGCCGCAATCTCGGTACCGTTTCTCGCCTTCCTGTCTGCCGGTGATCATGCGCTGATCGTCGATTCGGTCTACACACCGTGCCGGCATTTCTGCGACACGATGCTGAAGCGCCTGGGCGTAGAGATCGACTATTACGATCCCGCGATCGGGGCGGATATCAAGAGCCTCATCAAGGCCAACACGAAACTGGTCCATACCGAGGCGCCAGGCTCCAATACGATGGAAATGCAGGACATCCGTGCCATCGCGGATGTCGCCCACGCCCATGACTGCGTCGTCACCATGGACAATACCTGGGCGACACCACTCTATTTCAGGCCGCTCGACTTCGGAGCCGACATCTCGATCCACGCAACCACCAAATACCCGTCGGGACATTCCGACATCCTCATGGGGTCCGTGTCTGCCAATGCTCGGTACTGGCCGCAACTGAAGGAGGCCGCCATCACGATGGGGATCTGCGGCGCACCGGACGATGCCTACCAGATCCTCAGAGGGTTGAGGACAATGGGCGTGCGCCTTGACCATCACCAGAAGAGCGGGCTGGAGATCGCACGCTGGCTGGAAAGCCGTGACGATGTTGCACGGGTCCTGCACCCGGCATTGCCGAGTTTTCCAGGCCACGCGATATGGAAGCGCGATTTCAAGGGTGCCAGCGGTGTCTTTTCCTTCGTCTTGAAGGTTGATGACGCGCGAAATTTCAAGGCGAGGGCACATGCCTTCCTGGACGCGCTGTCTCTGTTCGGGCTTGGCTATTCCTGGGGCGGTTACGAAAGTCTCGCAGTGCTGGTCAACCTGTCCGACCGGACGATCTGCACAGCGCCGGTGGAAGGGCCGGTCATTCGCCTGCAGATCGGTCTTGAGGATGTCGCCGATATCAAGAAGGATCTGGAAGCCGGCTTTGCGGCCGCTGCCGGGATCTGATGATCCTCAGGCCCGATAGCCGTATAGCCAGTCGAGGTCTGCCGCAAGCGATTGCGGCGGCTTGAAGGTCAAGACGAGATCGCGCGCAATACGCACCGGCCCACGTGCGTGATAGGCAAAGCGATTGAACGAACCGCGAGAACGCACACGAGCAATTCTCGTGGCTCTCGCAGTCTGAAACTGTGACAGGGCGGCTGTGAGCGACGAGACGTTTGAAACGGCGTCAGCAAGCAGGAATGCATCCTCGATCGCCATCGCCGCACCCTGGGCTGCAAATGGCATCATTGCATGGGCGGCGTCGCCGATGAGAACGATGTCACGGCCATTGTGCCATCGACCGCTCGAGACCTGATAGAGTGGCCAGAATGTCGGGTCTTGCGTGCCTTCGATGAGGTCGATCAGGCGCCGGTTCCAACGTTTGAACTGGGAGACCAGCAGGCGCCTTTGCTCATCGCTCGCTTTGGCATCCCAGACGTCCCCGGGATTGATACCCGATGCAATGGCGACGAGATTGACGCTGGCCGTGTCCTTCAGGGGATAGACAACCATGTGTGCGTGCGACCCGACGAAGGCGGTAATGTCACCGGCGGATAGCCAGGATGCAACAGAATTCGCCGGCATGGTAAAGCGCCAGGCGGCATTTCCCGAAAATTTCGGTTGCGGTCCGTCTTCAACATGGTCGCGAAGTGCCGACCAGACACCGTCTGCGCCGATGACGAGAGGATAGGTCTGGCCATTGATCGTTTTCGGGTCCTCAGCCATGCCGGCTTGAACCCGAGAGCCCAGATTGAGCGTACAAAGGGCATTCTCTTCGACCGCCGCGACGAGAACCTTCTGCAGCGTTGCCCTGTGAAGAACACCATATGGCGCCCCCCAGCGTTCGCGTGCAATGGAGCCGACCGGGACATGTGAAATCGGTAAAAGTGTGCGGCCCGAAACAAGCCCGATCCGTTTTGGTTCCGTCCAGACGGCTTCAAGTGCCGGCAAGATGCCAAGCGTTCCAAGGATATGCGAGGCATTGGGCGATACCTGCAGGCCCGCACCAACCTCCAGCAGTTCGGGGGCCTCTTCGAAGATATCGGAGGCAATACCGACGCGCGCAAGGGAAAGAGCAGCAGTCAGCCCCGCAATGCCGGCGCCAATGATCGCTACTTTTTCTAAGGGCATGAAATGGACCTGTAATCGGGATCAGGCAGCGTTGACGTGGAAAACGCAGCCTGGCGGGTTTGTCTGTTCGGCCTTGAGGGTGCGGTCATAGCGATAGAGCGTCGAACAGTAGGAGCAGACTTTTTCGTTGTCGTCACCCATATCGATATAGATGTGGGGATGGTCGAAGGGAACAGAGGCACCGGTGCACATGAACTCCTTCACGCCGATCTCGATCACGCGGTGACCACCATCGTTCTGGTAGTGGGGAATGCTGTGGCCAGCCATGATTGTCTCCAATGCTTGTTCGTTGCGCCGGACATTATCGCCGCGGCACGGAATTGTGTAGAGGGAAAAACAGCCGCAGTGGGGTGGAAACTGCGTTGCGTGCGGTCTAAATCGACCAGAATGCTTCTCCGTTAGATAGAAACCTGCTCATGAACCTGAATTCTCCCACCTTTTCGTCCTTCGTCCATGAAGGGCTGAACATTTATTATCTCGATGAAGGTGATCCGGCCGGCACCCCGGTTCTCCTCGTTCACGGCTTTGCGTCTAGCGCATTGGTCAACTGGGTTCATCCCGGCTGGTTGAAGACCCTTGGGGATGCCGGATACCGTGTCATTGCCATGGACAATCGCGGTCACGGCAAGAGTGACAAGCCGCGTGACCCGCAATCCTATCGACCCTGGGTCATGGCTGAAGACTGCAGAGCGCTGCTCGATCATCTTCGCATTCCCATGGCCCATGTGATGGGCTATTCGATGGGGGCACGGATCTCGGTGTTCCTGGCGCTTGCCCATCCAGACAGGATCCGCTCGCTTGTGCTTGGGGGGCTTGGGGCCGGGATGACCGACGGGGTGGGTGACTGGGATCCGATTGCGGATGCGCTTCTTGCACCTTCCCTTGATGACGTAACCCATGAGCGCGGGCGGATGTTCAGAAGCTTTGCCGAACAGACGAAGAGTGATCGTGAGGCGCTGGCGGCCTGTATCCGTGGCTCACGTGACCTGGTTTCGGTGGCCGATATGGGCAGGATTGAAGCCATGACGCTCATCGGCGTCGGTACAAAGGACGATATTGCAGGATCGCCGCAGAAACTGGCAGCCATGATGAAGAACGCAACAGCTCTCGACATCCCCGGCCGCGATCACATGCTCGCAGTTGGTGACAAGGTGTTCAAGAAGGGTGTGCTAGAATTCTACGCAGGCCTTTGAGCAGATCTCGTTTTTAAAACATAAGGATCAACGGAATGCGATTTCGTGAACCTTGGTCTTTATGTAATGATCTTCTATATAATGGCCATGCAGGCAAATGAGGAGACGGCTATGGCCGCAAGGACCGAAATCCGCGCAAACGACCCGGTCGCAACCGTGGACCCCATCTGGGACGCGATGCGCGAAGAGGCACGAGTGGCGGCCGAAAGCGATCCGTTGCTGGCGGCCTTTCTTTATTCGACGGTGCTCAACCACAATTCCCTTGAAGAATGTGTGATCCACCGCATTTGCGAGCGGCTCGATCATCCTGACATGCAGGCGGTGCTGCTTCGCCAGACCTTCTCGGAGATGATGGCCGACTGGCCGCAATGGGGCACTGTCCTTCGGGTCGACATCCAGGCCGTCTATGACCGTGATCCCGCATGTCTGCGGTTCCTGGAGCCGGTTCTTTATTTCAAGGGCTTCCACGCCATCCAGACCCATCGCCTGGCCCATTGGCTTTTGAAACGCGGCAGGCGTGACCTGGCGCTTTACCTGCAGAGCCGTGCCTCAAGCATATTCCAGACCGATATCAATCCCGCGGCCCGCATCGGCAAGGGGATCTTTCTTGATCATGCAACCGGCCTCGTTGTCGGCGAAACAGCCGTGATCGGCGATAATGTCTCGATCCTTCATGGCGTGACGCTCGGTGGTACCGGCAAGGAGGGTGCCGAAAGGCATCCCAAGATCGGCCACGGCGTCCTCATCGGCGCTGGTGCAAAGATACTCGGCAATATCGAGATCGGCTCGTGCTCGCGCATCGCCGCTGGTTCCGTCGTGCTCAAGGCGGTTCCGTCGATGAAGACGGTGGCAGGTGTACCGGCAAAGGTAGTTGGTACGGCCGGCTGTTCGGAACCTTCCCGGCGGATGGACCAATTGCTGACGTCTGACGATTGAGCCAGCCTGCCAGCCTGCCAGCCTCTCATTCCATTCGGGTAACGGTGATGCAATTCTTTCCGGCGCGTAAACAGGGGCTGCCGGCAGAACAGGGATTTCAGTCCGGGGTGATGACGAAGGCTGGCTGGTCGCTTTTCCTCTGCCGACAGAAGGTGGAAAATTCATTGAGAAAGCGCTCCGCTGCCAGCCGATTGGCGGGAACCTTCAGGATATCGTGGATTGCTTCCGGTGTTTCCTTTATCAGCGCGATCCGGAAGAAAAGAGTAACGTTGAAACCGGAGCTTACTGTTGAAAGCACGGTTCGCAGCGCCTCCAGCATCTCATCTCCACGATGGGACGCGTGAGCGAGTGCGATCGGCTTGTCGACGATCTGATCGCCTGACACCAGCCAGTCGATTGCGTTCTTCAGCCCTCCGGGAATGCTGCGGACATATTCGGGGCTGGAGACAAGAAGTCCGTCGCAATCGCCGATCATCTTTATGAAGGAACGAACGCTGTCGGGCAGGTTCGTACCTTCGAGATCAGGTGAAAAGACCGGCAGGTCGCCAACACGGTCAAAAACGGTTATGGCAATGTTATCGGGAGCGATCGCTTTCAATGCTCTCAGAAGCGCCGTATTGGTGGAGGCACTGCGTGTGCTTCCGGAAACCGCAAGTATCTTCATGCCTCTACGCTAATGCTGCCTGCGTGCGCTCGCAAGCGACGTCTTTTTTGTCATCCGGGTGAGGGACTTTCGGGAAACTGGATGAAATATCTTTAAGTGAACATTTAAAAAAGAATAACAACAGATTGAATAGTATTGTCTAATGCATTTGTCGTGGAAGACCCGAGGCATCGGTGTGTCTCGGGTCTTCAATGAGGGCAGCCGTCTTATGCCTTCGCGGCCTGGCTTTTGCGGTTGCGCACATATGCCATGATCGATGGCGCTGCCAGGGCCAGGATGGAGATGATGATCAGCGTCAATGAAATCGGTCTCGTGAAGAACACCGACATGTCGCCCTGACTGATCGTCAGTGCACGCCTGAACTGCTGCTCCGCAAAGGGCCCGAGGATCATCCCGATGATGACGGGGCTTGTCGGGAAGTCATAGCGACGCATGAAGAAACCGGTGATCCCGATCCCGTAGAGGAGGGCAAGGTCGAAGACCGACTGGCTTATGCCGTAAGTTCCGATCGTCGCAAACAGCAGGATGCCGGCATAGAGGTACGGCGTTGGGATTTTGAGGACCTGGACCCAGAGGCCAACCAGCGGCAGGTTGAGGACCAGGAGAAGGATGTTGCCGATATAGAGGCTGGCGATCAGTCCCCAGACGAGATCTGGCTGGGTGACGAGCAGTTGCGGTCCCGGATTGATGCCATAGCTCTGGAATGCCGACAGCATGATCGCAGCTGTGGCCGATGTCGGAAGCCCAAGCGTCAGGAGCGGCACGAAAACGCCAGCCGCCGAAGCGTTGTTGGCAGCTTCCGGTCCTGCTACGCCTTCTATCGCACCATCTCCGAATTCCTCGGGGTGCTTGGAAAATCTCTTCTCCATGAAATAGGACAGGAAGGTCGGGATTTCTGCACCGCCAGCAGGCATCGCACCGATCGGAAAGCCGATGAATGCGCCACGCAACCAGGGTTTCCAGGACCTCGCCCAGTCGCTCTTCGTCATCCAGAGCGAACCTTTGATGGGAATGATCTCTTCTTTCGTTGCCCGATAACGGGACGCCAGATGCAGCGTTTCGCCGATTGCAAAGAGGCCGACACAGACGATGACGACATCAATCCCGTCGAGCAGTGCCATCTGGCCAAAGGCAAACCGGGCCTGACCCGTTTGCAGATCCACACCGACGAGGCCGATGAGAAGACCGAGCGCAAGGGCAGTGAGCCCCCGTATGACCGAGGATCCGAGGACTGCCGACACAGTGACGAAGGCAAGCAGCATCAGCGAGAAATAGTCGGCGGGCGAGAAGGTCAGTGCGAACTTGACGATGACGGGCGCAAGGAGCGTTATTCCCACGACGCCAAGCGTTCCGGCAATGAAGGAGCCGATCGCGGCGGTTGCGAGGGCCGGGCCGCCGCGTCCCTTCTTCGCCATCTTGTGACCCTCTAGAGCGGTGACGATGGTCGCACTTTCGCCGGGTGTATTGATGAGGATCGATGTCGTGGAGCCTCCGAACATCGCGCCAAAATAGATGCCTGCAAACAGGATGAATGCTGCAGTCGGCTCGACCTGAAAGGTGATCGGCAACAACATGGCGATTGTGAGTGCCGGGCCAAGGCCCGGGAGCACGCCGACAAAGGTTCCAAGCGTAACGCCGACCAGGCCCCACATGAGGTTGATCGGGGTCAGCGCGACGGAGAACCCGTGGGCGAGTGAAATAAATGCGTCCATCAGAAGAAATCCTCAATCAACCCGCCACCCATGCGCAGGTCGAGCACGCGTGCAAAGCCGTAATAGGCAAGCAATGCCAGTGAAAACCCGACGATTGCCGCGAGCCACAATCGCCTGCTTCCGAACGCCTTTGCGACCAGGATGAACATTGCCGTTGATGCGAGTATGAAGCCAATATGGCCGATCAGCACGAGATTGACGGCAAGCCCCGCGAAAACCCAGCCCATGGGCACCAGGTCCGGCTTCGGGGTTTCGGCATCATTTGCCTCGCATTGCCAGTTCTGGGTGAGGACATCACGCAAGAGGAAGCCCCCGAGGACAAGCAGCAGGACGCCGACTGCATAGGGGAACACTGTTGGCCCTACCTTGGCGTAGGACGGCGGAACGGAGATTTGCGTGGTCACGAAGACCACGCCAATCCCGAGTGCGATGACGCCAAGCGCCACCACATGCAGCTCGAAGTTTCCAGGCCGGGACATGGTTTTCTCAGGCCAGGCCAAGGTCTTTGAGAATCCCGGCGATACGCTGGGTATCCTCTTCAAGATACTTCGCGAACTCGTCGCCAGCCAGGAACAGCCGCGTCCACGAGCGGGTCGCCAGCTCGTTCTGCCACTTTTCCGAAGCATCCATCTGGGTCATGAGGTCGACCAGCTTGGCCTTCTGTTCATCGGAAAGATCCGGACCACCAAAGACAGCGCGCCAGTTCAACAGCTCGACATCGAGGCCTTGCTCCTTGATGGTTGCGACATCAATTCCCTCGACACGCTCCGGTGCCGATATGGCAATTGCACGCAGGTTTCCGGCCGCAACCTGCTCGGAGAATTCACCCCAGCCGGACACGCCGCAGGTTACCTGGTTGCCAAGGAGCGCTGCGAGGGCTTCGCCGCCGCCTGCGAACGCGACATAGGAGACCTTGATCGGGTCGACACCAGCGGCCTTGGCCACCAGACCGGCAAGAATATGGTCGCTGCCGCCCGCTGATCCGCCGGCCCACGAGACTGCGCCGACATCGGCCTTGAGAGCGTCGACGAGATCGGTCAGGTTCTGGATGGGGGATGCTGCCGGAACGACGATTGTGATGTATTCACCGGTGAGCCGTGCAATTGGCGTGACCGCGCTTAGGTCGACCGGGGACTTGTTGGAGATGATCGCCCCGACCATCACCATCCCGCCGGTCATCAGTGCATTGCCGTCACCCTTGTGCTGGTTGACGAATTGCGGCAGGCCGATCGTGCCGCCTGCACCGCCCACATTGGTGATGCGCGAGCTGCCGATCAGGTTGTTGTCTCTCAATGCTGCATCCATGACACGGGCTGTCTGGTCCCAGCCACCTCCTGGTGCTGCCGGAACGAAGATGTCCAGCTTGTCGATAGCCTGTGCCTGAGCAAATTGCGGCATAGACAGCATCAAGGTTGCAATCCCCGCGGATGCCATAAACTCACGACGATTCATTTCAGTTTCCTCCCACGTTGCGGGCATGATTGCCCATTCAGGAATATCGGGTCGCAAATGTCATGAACACATGTTGTGACCATATCTGATGGCCGCCGTACCCGGCGGCAGTTTCTTCTTAACACGGCCGCCTGCTACGGGTTCTTCGTTTCATCATGGCCTGGGATGATACCTTCGGCAACCATACGGTCGATATCTGCATCACTGTAGCCAAGTTCACGCAGAACCGGGGCGCTATGTTCACCGCATCTTGGAATATTCAGTCTCAGACCGAGGCGCTTTCCGTTAAAGTCGATCGGCAGTGTCGGAACCCTTGTTGGCGTGCCGTCATCAAGGACGATGTCGACCATCCCTCCCGGCTGGTTGACGTGAGGATCATCGAAGAGATCCTCGGGTTTGGCAATAGGTGCATAAGGCAGGCCGATTTCTTCGCAGCGTGCAAGCGCGTCGGAAAGAGGCAAGGAGGCAAAGATTGCCCTGATGACGGGCATGAAGTCCGCCCGGTTTTGAACCCGGTTCGCATTTGTCTTGAGGTTTGGTTTGCTCAAAAGCTCGTTAAGTCCGAATGACCGGCAAAATGCAGCCCATTGGGTGTCGCTGACAACGCCCACGAATATTTGCTTGTCGTCTGCGGTATCGAAGAGATCATAGACTGCCCAGGCAGAAACCCGCTCTGGAAGCGGTGCAGCCGGTGTCCCCGTGACGATCTTTTGAAGCATGTGCTGGGCGACGAGAAACACGTTGTTTTCGAACAGGGCACTGCGGACCTGCTGGCCCTTGCCTGTCTTTGCCCGTTCCTGAAGTGATGCCAGGATCGCAATCGCGGCAAACATCCCGCCCATGACGTCGTTGACGGATGCGCCGGCACGTAACGGACGCCCGGTCGGTCCTGTCATATAGGCGAGACCGCCCATCATCTGGACAACCTCGTCAAGCGCTGCACGGTGTTCGTAAGGCCCGGATAAAAATCCCTTCAGCGAGCAGTAGATCAGGCCGGGGTTGTTCGTGCGCAGATCCTCATAACCGAGCCCGAGCCTGTCCATCGCGCCCGGACGAAAATTCTCGATCAGAATATCCGCGCTGTCGATCAGCTTTCGAACGGCTTCATTTCCGTCCTTCGATTTCAGGTCCACGACCAGGCTTCGCTTGTTGCGATTGAAGGTGGGAAAGAAGCCCGCGCCCGATCCATTGAGCCGCCTGGTATTGTCACCATCGGGAAAGGGTTCGACCTTGATCACGTCGGCTCCGAGATCGGCCAGGATCATGCCGCAGCTTGGGCCCATGATCATATGGGAAAATTCCACGACCCGCATTCCGGCAAGCGGCAGATCTCCATTGTCTTTCAAGCTATCCAACAGTTCCATTCCATAATTTCTGTCTAACAGAATTAATTTCTATTGATTCAAGAATGCAAGGGCGAGAAATGGGAGTCAAGTGCATTCCATGCTGCGACGCACCAATGTCGGCTGCAATTTACTCATTATTTTGTTGGCTCGCGGATGACACACGCATCCAATTTACGCCGCAGTATCGCGATTGACTGGTGATGGAAAACGAACATAATAGAAATATATTCTGTCTAACAGAAGTAAGGAGGTTGACCGATGGAACGCAATGATCCGGACATCATGATCAGCGAGGTCGGTCCTCGGGATGGACTGCAGAGCATCAAACGCACGATGGCGACGGCGCGGAAGGTGGAATGGATCAGGGCGCTTTTTGATGCGGGGCTCAGGGAAATCGAAGTCGGATCGTTTGTGTCGCCGAGACTGCTGCCGCAAATGGCCGATTGCGGCGAAGTCGTCCAGTCACTTCTTGATCTGGACGGGCTGACTGTTCAGGCGCTTGTGCCCAACCTCAAGGGTGCACAGGCGGCCTTTGCCGCGAAAACCCACAAGATCACGATACCCGTATCGGCATCACAGGCCCACAGCAAAGCCAACATAAACAGGACAGTGGAAGAGGCCGTGGACGATGTGAGACGCATCGTTGAATTCAGACGCACGCTTCCAGATGGCTACAAACCTGGTGTCGAGGTCGGAATTTCGACCGCTTTCGGCTGCACGATCGAAGGCCAGATTTCCGAAGACTGGGTCATTGACCTTGCACGATTGCTTGCAGATGCAGGAGCCGACAATGTCGGTCTTTCCGATACGACCGGATATGGCAATCCGGCCCAGGTGAAACGTTTGTTTACCCGTCTTCACGCTGAGCTCGGCGACAAGGCAGGTGGCGCCCACTTCCACAATACAAGAGGGCAGGGGCTGGCCAATGTAGTGGCAGCGCTCGAGGTGGGTGTGACGACATTTGATTCGTCCCAGGCAGGCCTTGGAGGATGCCCGTATGCACCGGGTGCGACTGGCAATATCGTGACGGAAGATCTGGTATTCATGCTGGAGGCCATGGGTCTTAAAACGGGTGTCGACCTGGATAGGCTCGTCGCAGCACGACCGATCATACTTTCCGGTCTCCCTGGCGAGGCGCTCTATGGCCATGTCCCGGATGCCGGACTTCCAAAGGGTTTTCGATATGCGTAACGTCTTTTCTGTCCCAAGGGATGGGGCTTTGTCGCACAGGACGGCGCATCCACGTTTAGCACCATTTCATACTGCAGACGACAAGGACATGTGGCTGCTGTCCGGCCTGAATGCCGGCGATTTCGCACGGGACGCACGATGAGCAGTTCGCAATGGATTGAAGAAGACGATGACGGTTTCATCGGGCTTGTCGGGCCGTTACTGCGGCAGCCGTCCACCGATAATGTCGGACGTTTTCGTTTCCATGCGCAGGCCAAGCATGCCAACCGGGCAGGATTTGTCCATGGCGGAATGCTGATGACGGCGGCGGATCGGTCGATGGGGCGAACGGCGCGCATGGAAAAGGTGGATCGAAGTCAGGCGACAGCTCAGTTTGCCATGCAGTTTTTCGAGCCGGTCAGGATCGGTGAGATTGTGGATATTGTCTGCACTCCTGTACGTCAAACACGTCATCTCGTATTCATGCAGGGTGATCTTTTCGTCGAAAGCCGGAAGGTGGCAAGCGCTCAAGGCGTGTGGAAGATCATAGGCAGAGCGTGAAATTGAAGCACAGGACAAAAGTCGCGGCATATCCTCGGTGATTGTGTTGCGCCACGGCGTGCATCCATTGCCATTATGCAGCCCACAGAACGGAGATTTTGCATGGCCCCCCATAAGGAACAGAAGGTGGAGGCTGTCGAACGCGCATTGACGATCCTGGAGGCGTTCGGCGAAAACGAACACAAGCTCACATTGAATGAGCTGTCGCAAAAGACAGGCTTCTATCCAAGCACGATCCTGCGACTGGCGGCCTCGCTCGAGCGGTTCGGATATCTCCATCGTGAAGCGGATGGCCGGTTTCGACTGGGCTCCTCGCTTTACAGACTTGGCAATCAGTATCAGCGTACCTTCAATCTCTCCGACTATGTGAGGCCGGTGCTGCGCGACCTGGTCGATACGACAAAGGAGACCGCTGCCTTTTACATCAAGGATGGAAATGAGCGCATCTGCCTGTTTCGTCATCACGCGGATCGCATTTTCCGGCATTATCTGGAGGAAGGCGCTTCCTTGACGCTTGAAAAGGGCGCGACCGCGCGCGTTCTCATGGCATTTACCGGAGAGCCCGGACTGTTTTATGACGATATCCGTGACAAGGGATACTACATCTCGCTCGGGGAAAGAGACCCTGACACCGGTGCAATCGGGGTGCCGGTCTTCGGTGTTGGGCAGGCCCTCATAGGAGCCCTTGGCCTGACCGTCCAGATGCAGAGGTTCACGCCTGAAAAGCAGATTGTCCACCTCCAGGCCCTCACTCAGGCCGCCAACGATTTATCGCGCAAGCTCGGCGCGCATTGAGACGAGCATTGGAATAGGTCGGACGATTTTTCGCCTCCGGCGTGGTTTCCGCATTCATGCTGATGCCCCCGGCGCGAGCTCTTCCCGTGATGGAAGAACACACCGTTTGTCGGCTTGAGCGACATAGGCGGTAGCTCGAAACGTCGATCGAGAATTTTAAAAAACTTTATTATTACAACAATTTAACTTTCATTTCGGTCGGCGTTCTGACACACCGGAGGGGTGTTTTAATCATGGAGGTCTATGCCATGAACTGGCTGCTGACAGCTGTCATCAGCGCAGCGATAATCGTGGCCGTTGCGACTATTTTTTACTGTGGACTTGTTGATGCCTATGTCCTCTTCGGCGTCGGTAGTCCGCTGGTACAGGCACCGCCTGAACACGCCATGCGTCAAGGTTTCAATTGCCTCGCTGCATCGGCTAGTGGTGAAGTACACGTATAAAACAGAACGCATAGGTCAAAAGGGACGAATCGTAGTAACAATCCATCGGGGCACGCTTCGACGAGGGCCGAGCGATGGCGAACATTCTTGTTACTATTATACATTCGAAGATTTTCTATGCAGACAGCATCCAGACACTCAGGAATGTTGTCGGAACTGCAATAGGCAATGCAGGAATACCTGGCGGTTTCAACAGCATTACATATGCCACACTCACCGAACAGCAATTCATCCGTTTCAAGAATGCCGGGAAACGGCACCCTTCGAACTCAGGCAAAACGACACGTCCGGGTACAATCGTGACCGTCCTGATCGAACAACCGTTCCTGCACTGGAGAAGTGGGATGTCGATTCCTACGGTGAGTTGACGGGGGTGAGCGGCCCATGGGGCAATGGTAGTCTCACGAACCGCGATCACATGACAGCCAATAGCAGTAACCAGCTCCAGTTCCAGACAGGGACTTGGTCGGGCAATGCTGCGACAAGCGCACAGGTCAAGTCGGAGGGGCTGGCAATCACGGTCTCTGGTGAACATCATCGTCGGGCCAGCTATACGTATGGCGGTCGAACCCGGAAAAAGGACACGCCGGACGGTTCAACACGAATGAGGTACGGCGCGAATTACCCTACGCAGTCATTTCTGACAGAAACGAAAGAAATGCTCGATTGGAAGTCGTCACATCTAGGACGGAACAACCAGATCAAGAACACATTGCGCGTCGAAATGGTCGGTGGCTACACCTACCTCTACAAGTTGGCGGTGAGCAGGAATTTAATCACGGCAACGGCAGTACATGATGCAACACTAGTAAACTATCTTGAGGCTGCCGCGAAAAACGATGACGGCAATCCTAGGAGGTAGCATCCAAACCTCAAACTCGACAATCAGCGCCTGATCGCGCCCACGTGGTGACAGCCGCCTCAATATTGCTAATATCGATCAGAAATGAAGGAGAAAGCGATGTTCACTGGTTCGATCTGCAAGGCCGCCCGGGCAATTGTCGAGGTCAGCCGCGCAAAACTCGCCGCTCGAACCGGCATCAAGCAGGCCATGATCGAGCGCTTTGAGCGCGGCATCGATACCCCCGATCAGAATACTCTGCACATTCTGCAGGCCGATCTGGAAGAACTCGGCGCGGTGTTCATTCCTGAAATGGGTTCCAACGGTGCCGGCGTCAGGCGGAAATTCAGCGCTTCTGTGACAGACCAGCTGCGAACCATGGTGGATGAAGGCGGTCCCGCAGCGTCTGACGCCGTACCTTGACGTGTTGGCGCCGCCGTGAAGCCGGCAGTTGCCATCGGCGGAGGACGCCGCCATGCCGGGACCTGGCTATGCGAAGGCCGCGATTAGACCAGCGTTGTGGCATTGTCCTGGCTGTTCCTGTGCGGCAGGAGCAGATCTGGAACGTGCAACCGTCGATGTTTGCGGAGACTTTTCCACGCTACCGCATGGGCAAAGGTGGTGTGGACCGGTGGCAAGGGTCGCACAGCTGCGACCCTGCAGCGTTATCCGTCGCTCAAGTGTGGCGGATTTTCGTGCCGAGAACCTTGAGGCACTCCCACATGAAGGCGACAACGCTCGTCCAGCCCTTTGCCGACACCATCGTGCCATCGACGAACGCTTCTTTCGGCTCGACGTCAATATAGGTTCCGCCGACCGCCGCGACTTCGAGGGGCACACGCACCGAGGCCAGCAACTTTCCGGCTCTTCAGCACACCCGGAACCGCCATTAGGAATCTGCACGCCATGGCAGATGGCGAAGATCTGTTTTCTGGTGTAGTGGAAATATTGCACCATGGCCTGGATGCGGGGATCGGTGCGGATGTACTCGGGTCCGCGGCCACCGGCGGCGTAGACGGCGTCATGGCTGTCGAATTCGGCTTCTGCCTCGGGTGGCCGAAGCTGAATGAATGCTGTCTGAATTAAACCGCGCTACAATCCCGAAAGCCGCGACAGCTATGCTCTGGAAAGCAGGAGACGAATACCTGCATAACCGAAGAACGCGGAAAGTGTGGATTCGATCCACCGTCGTCCCTTCTGATAGGCGCGCGCCATCGGCGGTGTCGAGAACACCAGTGCATAGCCTCCGAAAACCAAGATTCCGAACATCGCGCAGCCGACCACAATCACAGCAGCGCCTCGCCCGGCATGATCTAGCGCCGGGCTTTGGTGCCGCCATCTGGTGTTACCGGCCGATTGCGCAGCCCAAGCGGCTCAGGAACGGCGTCATAGAACCAGGCAGCGCAGGAAAGATCACTTACCCCAACCGTAATGTGACTGAACATGCAAACGGGTTCCCCTCGGCCGTCGCAAGATTCCGGCCCCGCTCACAGGCTGACAGCGGGATCATTTAGGCAAATTTGAGCGTCGATATCGGTGGCTGCCGGACATTGGCGTATGCATGTCCGGGCAATATTTCGCGCCAGGCATCTACCGCATTGACGGCCCCGGTCATCGTATTGAAGTCGCGGCCCGGAATGATTCTTTTTTGGCCCATCACAGCTTCTCGTCGGCGATGCGCGGATCGGTCTCCCAGACCATGACGCTGGCCGTACCGCCGCTTAAGCGCCGGTTTCCTACAAGACCAGGTCAGCAGCCGTGTCGCTTCAAGCTTGTCGAGCAGAATGGCGCGGGTGCTCCAGCCATAGGGCAACACCAGCCGGTTCATGTCATCGACAAGACCCGGTGTCGTCGCGCTCGGAAATCCGCCACCACTGCTGCGATATCAATCCCTTGTCCGGTACTTTTCCGGCATGATGAAGACTTCGTCCGCACGTCCGTATCCACCATCGGGTACTTCCTCGATCAGGACCATCGTGGTCGGACGCACGACCTCTCCAAAATAGCCGACCATAAGTTCGGTCGTCTTGTGGATGAGCTCTTCCTTCTGTGCTGTCGAAAGCGAAGCCTGAGGCAGTTTGTAGTTCGCGAAAGGCATTGCGTGCTCCTTGAATTTGAGGCGTTATATTAGACTGCGCCGCCATTGGCGCGGATGGTCTGGCCGTTGATCCAGCGACTTTCCGGCCCCGCCAGGAAAGCGATGGTGTCGGAGATGTCGTTGGGACGACCGAGACGGCCGAGCGGGATCATTCGCGTGATGCTGGAGACCAATTCATCGGACTTGCCGCGCATGAAGAAATCAGTTTCGACAGGGCCGGGCGAGATCGCATTGACGGTGATGCCGCGTGGGCCCAACTCCTTGGCAAGTACATGCGTCAGCGCCTCGATCCCGGCCTTTGTCGCGGCATACAATCCGTAACCTGGCTGGTAGAAGCCCACTACGCTTGAGGACAAGCTGATGATTCGCCCGCCATCGCGCAACCTCATGGCGCCCTCACGCATGCCGCGGAACGTGCCACCAAGATTGATGGCACAGTGCTCGTCGAAATCTGCGTCCGTCGCGTCGGCTACCGTTGACAGCCGCATCGTGCCTGCATTGTTGACCAGGACGTCGACCGCGCCGAACGCGGATTCAGCGGCGTCGAACAGTGCAGCGATGCCGGCCGGATCGCCGACATCGGCTTGCACTGCAACCGCCCTGCCGCCAGCCTGTTCGATGCCCCGCACGACCTGACGGGCAGCAGCTTCATCGCGCGCATAGTTCACCGCGACAGCACAACCCTCTTGGGCAAGCCGTCGCGCGATTGCCGCGCCGATGCCCTTGCCAGCGCCGGTCACGATTGCGGTCTTGTCTTTCAGTCTCATTTGTTAACCTCCGTTGCTTGGCAAGGAGATAGGGAGGTTCGAAGGCCGGATAATTGCCCTTCCACGGGCAACAAAATTCGGATATTCCGAACAATTATGGATCGCTTCGATGCAATGCGTCTTTTTGTGCGGGTCATCGACCGTCGCAGCTTCACGGCGGCCGCGGCCGATCTTGGTATTCCGCGTTCGACGGCAACCGAAGCGATCAGGCGGCTCGAGCGCGATCTGGGCAGCCGGCTCCTGGAACGCACCACACGTCATGTGGCGCCCACGTCGGATGGCGAAGCCTACTATCGACGGTGCTTGTCGATCCTCGCCGATCTCGACGAAGCGGAGGGTGCCTTGCGGGGAGGTGAACCGTCGGGGGTGTTGCGCATCGACGCTCACGGCACGCTGACGAGGGCCTTCCTGTTGCCGCGCCTGCCGGACTTCCTGGAAGCGTATCCACAGATCAGCCTGCACATCGGCCAAGGCGACAGGCTGGTCGATCTGGTGCGCGAGGGGGTGGATTGCGTCATCCGGGCGGGCGAACCGGATGACAGCGGCCTGATCATGCGCAGGCTCCCCGATATTCCAGAGCAGACTTGCGCGGGCGCGCAATATATCGAGCGCCACGGGATGCCGGCGTCGATAGATGATCTCGACCGGCACCAGATGATCGGTTTCGTGTCGTCACGCACGGGCCGTGTGATGCCGATGGAGTTCCAGACCGCCGAGGGAATCAGGGAGGTGACGCTTCCCTGCCGCGTGACTGCCAACGAGGCGGAGACGGCGCATCATCTCGCACGGATGAGCTACGGGCTGATTCAGGCGCCCCGTTATCGGTTTCGGGAGGATCTGGCGCGAGGCGCCCTAGTCGAGGTCCTGCCAGCACAGCCCCCGCCGCCATTGTCGCTGGCTGCCTATTATCCGCAAAACCGTCAACTATCGCCACGTGTGAGGGTTTTCCTCGATTGGGTGGTGGCGGTCTTTGATGCGGCGAATTTATAGACTGATGAACTTGCCTGCGCCAGTGGCTCGGGTATCCACCCCTGCTGGCCGTTGTGATGCTCTGCCCAACCGAACGACGTTCAATGTGGGGGCGCCGTCCGACTTGTGACCTCTACCTCACCCCGAGCGCAACGCCGCGAGGTGCCTTAATGCCGATCGAGTTCCCATTGCTGCGCATCAAAAGCGAGCAACGAGCGATCAGTCGCTCTTAATCTTACCAGGGACTGTCACCATCCGGCTCGACGAAGCAGCCGGAGACGATGTCCTGATCCATCAGGGCATACTCAACTGGCAATCGCGCTCCCTCTTCAGGTGTCATGTAACCGGTATTTCCTGTGAGATCGGTTTTTACATATCCTGGACAGACCGAGTTCACGACGATTGGCGTATCCTTTAGTTCTGCGGCCAATTGCACGGTCAACATGTTCAGCGCGGCCTTGGAGGCATTGTAGCCGATGAGGCGTGACGCATAATAGGGTGAGGACGGGTCGCCATTGATCGTCAGCGATCCCAGCGTGGTCGCCAGGTTTACGATACGGGCAGACTGCGATTTGTGCAGCAGAGGAAGCATGGCCTGCGTAACCGCCAGCGTCCCGATGAAATTCGTCTCCATGATCCGACGAGCCGCTGTCGTTGAAGCAGCGCTTGGCGGACCATCGGCAGCATCGACAATGCCGGCATTGTTCACCAATATGTCCAACCGTTCATGCTTGGCTGCAATCTGTTCGGCGGCAGCAGCAATGGTCGCTTCGTCGTTGAGATCGATCTTGATGTTTTCGGCCGAAAGACCGGCCGACGACAAATCCTCCGCCGCCTTTTTACCACGTTCAAAGTCGCGGGCGCCAATCAAGATGGTGACGCCCGCTTCAGCGAGTTGGCGGGCGATTTCAAGACCGATGCCTTTGTTGGCTCCTGTAATGAGCGCGATACGTTTGGTTTCCACGATATGACTTTCTTTCTGGTTTGACGTGGCCACCAATATATGAAGAATCCTTCGCTTTGAGGATTCGCTTATGGCTGCGACGCCGCCCATGCACTTAAAAGCCCGGAAAAGGCCGCGCCAAGCGCGCGCTGCAGTGACCCTCGACGCCATTTTCGAGGCAACTATTCAGGTTTTGCTCGGGGTAGGGTTGCACCGGCTGACCACCACACGCGTGGCGGAGCGCGCCGGCGTTTCGGTTGGTTCGATGTACCAGTATTTTCCGAACAAGCAGGCGCTGCTTTATGCGCTCAACGAACGGTACCTGGATATCGTGGCCGAAAAGGTGGAAGCGACATGTCGAGACAAACACGGCGCCGCCACATCGGATATGGTCAACGCACTCGTTGACACATACTGGCAGGCGAAAACGGAGCGAAGCGACGTGACGCGCGCGCTGTACCGTTCGGCAGTCGAGCTTGATAACGAGGCATTGATCGAAGCTTTCGCCAGACGCATGGACGCCGCTACTTTAGCCATGTTCAGCAGCGCGTCTGATGCGAGCTGCATCAACCTCACCTTGATCAACACAACCCTTTTGTCCGTGATCTTTGGAACTGTGCGCAATGTGTTCGAAAGGGGGCTACCGGCGGCCCAGGAGGCCGCCATTCGCGATCAGCTGACGATGATGTGTCTCTCCTACCTGGAGTCAGTCGGAAGGCCAAAGACCTAACATCGGCAGGTGTTGATCAGCCAATTCGATGGCGATACCGATGCCGAATTGATTCCGTGTCTCCGTTGCCTGGGCGTAGGGATGCCCCTGTACAATGACAGTTTCCGACGATCCTCTATGAAGAACCACGATTTGTGGACAGTTCTTCGAAATGTTGCTTGCCAAGGCCCAAGCCCATGCCCGGGTAGTTGTCACGTTTCGCGACCAAGGCTCATCTCCATTTATAGCTGCGCACGTAATCGAGAAATGCTCTCATGGCAGCGCTGGTGTGCCGCCGATTTGGGTAGTACAGGTACCAGCTTGGCAGTTGCTGTTTCCAGTCGGTGAGCAATTCGCTGAGTCTACCTTGTTTGAGATCGTCGCGGACATAGTCTTCGAAGAGGTGGCCGACCCCGGACCCCGCAAGAGCCGCCTGCAGTTCCTGATGCGCCGAACTTAAGGTCAATCGACCTGGCGGATTGAGTTCCAGTTTCTCAACCTCTTTTGCAAATCGCCACGTCGCTATCGTCCCGCCGGGGAAACGGCGGCGAATGCAATTATGCCTCATCAAGTCGTGCGGCAGCGTCGGACGGCCATGCTTGCTCAAATATTCAGGTGAGGCCACAATTGCGTAGCGCAGAGGAGGCCCCAAGGGCATGGCGATCATGTCCTGAGCAAGCTGCCTTCCAAAACGGACACCTGCATCGAAACCCTGTTCCACGATATCGATGATCGCGGCATCGCTGATGATTTCGACGCTAATTTCCGGACAAGCTTGCATGAACTGGAATGCCAGGGGGCAGAGGATATGATCGACGGCTGGCCCCGGGGCATTGATGCGCACCGTTCCTGACGGGCTATCGCGAAGCTGGTTCAGATCGTCGATTGCTGTTCTGATGTCATGGAGCGCCGGCTTCAACTGCTCGAGAAGCCGCTGACCTGCTTCGGTCGGTGCCACGCTGCGGGTTGTTCTGTTCAAAAGCCGGATGCCGAGTGCCTCCTCAAGCACGCTCATCGATTGGCTGATGGCCGAGGAGGACACGCCTCGACTGACAGCGGCGGCGCGAAAACCGCCATGTCGTACCACACTCTCGAAAATCTCCAGACTGTCCAGACGGGGGGATGCCATTGATAAGTTCCGCTTAATAGGTTGACCTAATCTGGTTAGCTTATCTGCGCGAGGAATTTATGTCACCTATACGCCGACCGACGTGAACAACAACGAGATGCAGTCGGATCGCCTTTTCGAAGGCGTCAGCTGAAGACCTCGAACCATCGGAAGGGAAAGTATCATGAACCAACTGACACTCGATCGCCGCAAGATCATGCTGACGGCTGCCGCCGGAGCATCGACGCTCCTCTTGCCGGCCCCGATCGCCCATGCGCAATCTGCGCCTGAGGCACAACGCCGCGATCAAACCGGAAACACCGGCCATTACCATTTTCGCGTTGGCGATATAGATGCAACAGTATTGAGCGACGGGCTCATCAGCGGGCCACCGCGGGTTTACGCCAGCGATGCACCGGAGCAAGAACTGCTGGAAGCCTTGAGGCGCGCTTTTCTGCCAGTCGACCGCATGACGTTGAACCTCAACACGCTGCTCGTCGAAATCAACGGCCGCAGAATCCTGCTGGAAGCCGGTGCCGGCCAGACCATGGGGCCGCAGGGTGGACGCATATTCGATAACCTGGCGGCGGTCGGTCTGCGACCCGACGACATCGATATCATCGTGGTCTCCCACACCCACCCGGATCATGTGGGCAATCTTCGTACGGCAAACGGCAGCAAGGCTTTTCCGCGCGCGACCGTTTTCGCGCCACGGGCAGACTGGAACTTCTTCGTACGTGAGGATCCCGATCTTTCCTACATGCCGGTCCCTGAGGATTTCCGCCGTAACTTCGCAGCCGCCATCAAACGCAGCGTCGAGCCCATTGCCGAAGGAATCGAGCTTTATGAAGCCGGCACGGAAATCGTTCCCGGTCTTCAAACGCTGGTTGCGTCCGGCCACACGCCCGGAATGGCAACTTTCCTCGTCCACTCGGGAGACGATCAGCTCCTACTGACGGCGGATCTGGCATATCATCCGATCGTCAATATCGATCGGCCATGGCTGCCAGGCCCGGATCGCGACAAGGACGCGGCACTCGCGTCCCGCCGGCGCATCTTCGATATGGCTGCCGCGGATCGGGTCCCGGTTCTCGGTTTCCATTTTCCCTTCCCGGGTCTCGGCCACATGCTCAAGACCGATACGGCCTATGCCTGGATCCCCGCCTACTGGGAGTTTTGAAGATTGCTCAAGGAGAACCGCAATGACAACATCCAGGCGTGCCCTTCTGTCAGGTTTTCTCGCCATGCCGCTCGTTCCCTTGACGAGCGCGCTGGCGCGAGGCCAAGAAATACCGCTACTGCCATTGACGCGCGCCTGCGGGGACGGAAACGAGCCAACGCTTGCGCGCGAAGCCGGTCCGTTCTTTCGGCCGAATGCACCGCTCAAGCAGGATCTTTTTCTGGACGCACCAGGCAGCGCCCCCTTCACCATCGCCGGCTACGTCGTTGATGATCGCTGCAGACCTGTACCTCAAAGCCTGATCGAAATCTGGCATGCGGACGAAAATGGTGACTACGACCGTCAGGGCTTTCGGCTCAGAGGCTACCAATTCGCCGACGATCAGGGTCGCTGGTGGTTCAACACGCAAATGCCCGCGCCTTATCCGGGACGCACGCGCCATTTCCATTTTCGCGTCCAGCGTCCAGGCGGTGCGGTCTTGACAACACAGCTGTTCTTCCCCGCTGAGCCGGGCAATGCGTCGGACCGGCTCTTCGATGAAACACTGCTCATTACCATGGCCGATGCCAGCGACGGCCGCTTCGGGCGTTTCGATTTTGTCGTATGATATTGCCGACCACATGTGGAGCGCTGACCGGTCCACGCGCCTCCATCTTGTGTCCAGAACTGAGGTGATCATCAATCCCTGCCAGCGCACGACCAAGGTGCGCTGGCGACAGCTGTACTCGCACGGCCGCGGTTTCCTTTTTGAGGCTGCGACAGCGCACTAGTTGCGGTCTCCCCATTCCTTCTGTGCCAGCATGCTTGCCTCAACACGGTTTCGCACGTTCAGCTTGGCCAGTACCTTCGACATGTGAAACTTTATCGTCTTTTCGTGCACGCCAAGTATTTCACCGGCCTCGCGATTGCTCATGCCCTTGGCAACCAGTTGCAAGGTCTTCTTCTCCTGGCTGGTGAGGCATTCCAGCGGCGCAGGCTTGGCCTTTCCGCGGATGCCGGAAATCAGACGAAGGGTGAGGTTGGGGGACACGAATGTATCGCCTGCGGCGACGCTCCTCACGGCTGCAATCAGATGGGTCGCCTCAATCCCCTTCAGGACATAGCCGACGGCGCCGGCTTCAAGTGCGGCCATGATGTTGTCGTCATCTTCCGAGACCGTCAGCATCACGACCCGGGGACGTTGTTCAAGACCTGCAATCTCGCGTGCAGCTGAGATCCCGTTGCCGGGCATGGAAATGTCAAGCAATATGATGTCGGGACAGAGGCGTCTGGTAAGCGCACATGCCTCTTCAGCCGAACCGCCTTCGCCAACAACCTTGATGGAACCGTCGAGCTCGAGGGATCGGGTGACGCCTGCACGAAACAGCGGATGATCATCGACGACCACGATTGATATTGTGTCAGGCATCTATGTTTCCTCCACGTCCAGGCTCATCTTTATCAGTGTCCCGCCTCCCGCAGCCCTGTCGGCCGTAAACGTGCCACCGAGACTTTCCACCCGGGCGCGCAGGCCGGTCAGGCCCAGGCCGGCCTCAATTCTTGCCGGCCTTTCATCTTCAAGGCTGCCGTGGTCGCGGACTTCGAAAGAAAGGATCGTGTCTTCCAGTCGGCACATGACAGTGGGGCCATCATCGCCGGCGTGCCTGAATGCGTTGTTCAAGCTCTCCTGGACAAATCTGTAGGCGCATATCTTCACCGCGTGGGAAACGTCGCATTCGAGCTTGCCGCAATCGAGTGTAACCTTTGCCCCCGTCCGCTTTTCGTGGACAGAGACGGCGCGCTGGACCACGCCGCAAAGGGGAAGATGCTCGACTTCGGGCAACATCAATCCCTTTGAGATCGTGCGGATATCTCGCAGCGTGTCGGCGAGCACAGTATCGATTTCACGCAATTCCTTGTTGCGTCGGGATGTCGATTTTGCGCGCCGGATATGCTCGACCTTGAGTGCCGCAAGCCCGACCAGCTGGGCCGGGCCGTCATGCAGTTCCGCCCCGACATTGCGCAGGTAGCTCGCATTGAGCTCAAATAGCCGGCCCGTCGCAAGCTGGGCCTTCTCCTTGAGTTTGAGGTTCTGCTCGGAGACCTTTCTGACCTCGTTTATACGGCGCTTGAGGGCAGACTGCTGCTCGGCGATCAGCTTGCTTCCCCTGTGAACTATACCGAACAGGCTCAACATCACGACAAGTGTCAGCACGGCCGTGGCCAGCCAGGTCCGCAGGCGTACCCGTGCAAGTCGCGCTGCCAGGACTTCCGGAATTTCGTGAATTTCGGCGACCGCGATTATTCGACCGGACAGATATTCGCGAACCGGAACGTATATTTCCAGATAGCTGCTGTCGAAATGGCGCTCGAGATGCTCGGCCGCATTCAGATCCGTATATTGTGCTGAAACGCTGCCGGACAATGCTTCGCGCAGTCCCAGGGGTGGAGTGAACGTCCGACCAGCCAGTTCCGGCGATCGCGAGTAAACGATGAGACCCCCTTCCTTCCATATCTCGACATGCGGAAAGCGGTTTTCAAACGGGTCGTCCTGTTCCGGATCGGCACCCAGCAAGCGATCCAATGCCTTGATCCTGTCTTGCGGCAGCACGTTGCTATCCGCCAGTGCCTGAAGGTGAGGGGACAGGAAACTGTCCATGAATAGGGCGGTTGACGTTGCCGTGTTTTCTACCGCGGCATTGGTGACGATCCTTGAAGTCAGCGTTCCTGCGATGGTCATGACGATCAGCATGACCAGTCCACCGGTCAGGGCGAACTGTGCCGAGAGGCTGCGCGGCGCCGGCATGCCCTCGATCAGGACGGATTCTGTTTTTGCCAGCACCGGCTTGCCTCCCGCCAGGGTCTGGGTCCCTTGCCTAAACCCCAAGTTGAAGGTGCATTTCTACTATAATTGGTCGCTCCCGTAACTGGACTAAGGTCTGGTAAAGTTCATGTTCAAGGGTCGAGTTTCTTTCAGACCAATCTCCTTTGATAGTCGTCAGACCTTTCTCCATTCTCTCCTTTTTCTTTTCGCCGCATCCTTCGTAATGGGCCGTTCTGCCTGAAGCAGACGGGATAACGACCTGATCAAAGCCGTAACGCTCCGCGACCAGGAGCCACTTGCGGAGCACAAGAAGCGCTGAAGCGCGAAAAGGGGGACGTCATGGTTAGTCTGGTAAAACACGATCTTGAATACATCCTCAAGCAGATCAAGATCGCCGAAGCACATGCGGCTGGAGGCGATCTGGCTGAGCTGGTTGGCAGCCCGCTTGCACCCTATGGGTTGCGGACCGTCGACGGCAGCTACAACAATCTTGTCCCTGGGCGAGCCGAATGGGGTGCCGCCGACAATCCGTTTCTGCCCATGACGACTGCCGGTGAGCCCGCAAACGACGCTGACGGCGACACGATGTACTTCGGCCCCGGCACCGTCCTCACAAATACTGACTATGGCGCTGTAGGTGATGTCGTCGATGCCGATCCACGGCTGATTTCAAACCTGGTCGTCGACCAGACCCTCGACAATCCGGCTGTCATCATCGCAGCCCTGGAACATGCCGGCTACGAAGGTGACTTCGATGCCGCGGTTGCCGACCTGCAGGGACAATATGCGACCTACAAGATCATCGCTTCGGCGCTTGGGGACGTCGAAGACGACAATCCTGCCCTGGCAGCGATCCGGGAGGATCTGTACGGTCATACGTCGCAATACGGGATCGAAATGGACGGGACGACCGTCTTCTTGCCGAATGTCTCGCCAGATATTGGCGATTCAGCTTCCTACAGCTCGATCTTCACGCTCTTCGGCCAGTTCTTCGATCATGGTCTCGACCATGTCGCCAAAGGCAACAACGGCACGGTCTACATGCCATTGTCGCCGGATGATCCACTCTATGTGCCAGGTGCACACACTAATTTCATGGCGGTGTCGCGGGCCAGTACCGGTGACAATGCGATGAATACCACGACTCCGTGGGTTGATCAGAACCAGACCTATGGCTCGCATGCATCGGTCCAGGTGTTCCTGCGAGAATATATCCTCGTCGACGGCCGGCCGGTTGCCACGGGGAACCTTCTGGAAGGTGCGCGGGGTGGAATGGCCACCTGGGGAGACGTCAAGGCCCAGGCTGCCAACATTCTCGGCATCAAGCTTACTGATCTCGATGTCGGTAGCGTGCCGCTCCTTGCGACCGACGAATATGGCAATTTCATCCCCGGTGCTAACGGCTTTCCCCAACTGGTCGTCGGCCTTTTGCCGAACGACCTTGTCGAGGGCACGTTGGACGGCGGCGGCACAGATCCGTCCCTCGTCGGGGCGTTTCGCACGCCGCAGGCCTTTCTGCTCGACATTGCCCACCATGCTGCACCGGGGTCCTTTGATCCGGATCACAATCCGGCGACTCAAAACTCCATCCCATTGGTGGCCGATAGCGATACAGAAAAGGGCGATGATTATGACCCGTTGACCTACGACGATGAAACACTCGATGCTCACTTTATTGCGGGTGATGGGCGTGCCAACGAAAATATCGGCCTGACCGCGATCCACCACGTATTTCATGCGGAACACAATCGTGTCGTTGAGCATGCAAAGGAAGTCATCATTGCCACGGGAGATATGGCCTTCCTGAACGAATGGCTGCTGGTCGATGTTACAGCCATTCCGCCGCAAGACGATAACTATTCAACCTGGCTTGACGGACTGCTCTGGGATGGTGAACGTCTGTTCCAGGCCGGCCGCTTCACGACGGAAATGGAATACCAGCACCTCGTCTTCGAGGAGTTCGCCCGTAAGATGCAGCCGGATGTCGATGCCTTCCTTTTCGAGCCTGACCCCGACATCAATCCTGCAATTTTCGCCGAATTTGCAAATGTCGTTTATCGCTTCGGCCATTCGATGCTGCGTGAGACCATCGATCGAACCTTTACGGATGGCACAACAGACGATCTCGATCTCTTCGACGCCTTCCTCAACCCCATTGTCTACGACAATGATGGTAGTCTGACGCATGATGTTGCAGCGGGTGCGATCCTGCGTGGCCTGAGTGGCCAGGTCGGTAACGAGATCGATGAATTCGTCACTGACGTGTTGCGCAACCAGCTTGTCGGCATTCCGCTCGACCTGCCGGCCATCAATATTGCGCGCGGACGTGACACGAACATGCCCACACTCAATGAAGCGCGTGCACAATTCAGGGCGGCAGCCGGAGGCGACAGCCAACTCGACCCCTATATCAGCTGGGTCGACTTCGCGCTCAATCTGAAGAACCCGGCCTCGATCGTGAATTTCATAGCAGCTTACGGTACGCATCAGCTGATCGCAGACGAGTTCAGCATTGCCGGCAAGAGGGCGGCTGCCATGGCACTCGTCTTCGGTAGCGACCAGACGTTTGTCGACGGGATTACGAACGAGACCAGGACGATCACTGGCGCTTCGGCCGCCGACCGTCTCGACTTCCTCAACAGTACCGGTGCCTGGGCTACACAGGCGAGCGGCCTCGACAGCGTCGATCTGTGGATTGGCGGACTGGCAGAAAAGAAGATGGACTTCGGCGGCATGCTCGGCTCGACCTTCTCCGCCGTCTTTGAACTGCAGCTGGAAAACCTTCAGGATGGCGATCGCTTCTACTACCTGTCGCGCGTCCAGGGGATGAACCTGCTTTCGGAGCTGGAAGGCAATTCCCTTGCCAAGATGGTGCTCAGAAATACCGAGCTTGGCGAAGATGGCACCGCCATTCCCGGAGACATCTTCTCGCGACCGGACCTCACACTTTATATCGACGAGGCCCGGCAACTGGCCATGACCGGATTGCCCGATCCTCAACATGACAATGCGACGCTTGAGGCGATATCGCAGATGGTCGACCGGCGTGACACCGATGGTGACGGCGTGACCGACTACATGCGCTACAATGGCGGAGATCATGTCGTCATGCAGGGCAGCGATGGCAACGACACCCTCATTGGTGGCGAAGGCGATGACAGTCTGTGGGGCGGTGATGGCGATGATCGTCTCGATGGCGGCTATGGCGTCGATCATGTTCATGGTGGCGCTGGCGATGACATCATCCGCAATTCGGGCACCGACATCGGGGCTGCCGATTTTCTCCATGGAGAAGAAGGCAACGACGTCATTCATGGTGGTTCCGGTCTGACACTCATGTTCGGCAACCAGGGGCAGGACTTCATGGTTGCCGGGCCCGACGGCAAGACCGTTATGGGGGGAACGGACAACGACTTCATCCTGGGCGGCGACGGCATGGACTTCCTGCTTGGAGAAGCGGGAGACGACTGGCTGGAAGGCGGTGGTCGCTTCGATACACTGGCCGGCGAAAACTCGGAGCTGTTCTTCAACTCCTCGATTATCGGCCACGACGTCTTAAACGGCCAGAAAGGCGATGTCGACTACGATGCGGAATCCGGTGACGACATCATGTTCCAGGGCGTCGGCATCCAGCGCAGCAACGGCATGGCCGGTTTTGACTGGGCAATTCACAAGGGAGACGAGGTCGCAGCCAATTCCGACCTCGGTATCCCGATCTTTGCGACCCAGGAAGACTTCATCCTGCGTGACCGCTTCGACCTTGTGGAAGGTCTGTCCGGCTGGAAATTTGACGATGTCCTGACGGGACGTGAGGCTAACGTCAACACGCGTGCCGAACTGACTGGTACGGCGGCGATCCCCGGACCGGATTCAATCCTCGATTCCTATTCCAGCGCTCTTCTGGAAAAGAATGTCTCGTTGATTTCCGGATTGGACACGATCGTTGCCCATAGCGCACGTACGACAGAGACCGGCAATGACGGTACGGTCGAAGTTATCGCATTCCAGTCCAATGATGCATCCGACATCCTGCTTGGTGGTGGTGGCCACGACAGGATAAAGGGGTTGGCCGGCAATGACGTCATCGATGGTGACAAGTGGCTCAATGCCCGCATCCGTATCGTGAAGGACGGTATCACCTATACGGCGGACGGAATGACAAGGCAGGTCTTCCTGGAGGCCGCACTCCTCAATGGCGTCCTGGCTGATGGCGCCGAAGCGCAGTTCGACGGGCGCAATCTTGACGACCTGATGTTTGACCGCACCTTCAATCCGGGGCAGCTCAGCATCGTTCGCGAGATTGTCGATGGCAACCAGGCCGGCGACATTGACACTGCGGTCTACACCGACCTGCGCGTCAATTACGGCTTTGGCGTCAATACCGACGGCAGTCTCTATGTCAACCATGCCCCTCCAGCAACGGATGATACCGACGTTGCCGGTGACAATATCGAAGGGGTGACAGAGAAACCGCTTCTCGACGGACGCGATACCGTTCGCAACGTCGAGCGTCTCGAATTCACCGACCTGACCATGAACGTCATCAACGGGTCGGACGCCAATGAAACGCTCAACGGCAATGTTGCCGGTACAGGGCTGATCCATGATGTGATCATGGGCTTTGGCGGCAACGACGTCTTGAACGGCGGGTCGGGTGACGATGTCCTCATTGGCGGCAGCGGCAATGACCGGCTTAATGGCGGCTCGGGTGATGATAACTACATCTTCGGCCTGACCGACGGCCAGGACATCATTGATGAAACAAGTGGTACGGACACCATCTCCATCGCGGTGGCAGGCGCACAGCTTTCCGAGCTGAACTTCAGGCGCGCGGCCAATGGTGACCTGCAGATTGACTTGAATGGCCAGCGCATCTTGGTGACGGATCATTTCGAAAATGCCGACAAGATGGTCGAGACGATCAGTTTCGACAGCGGAAGCTATGGCGGATATGACTTCTATCTCGCCGATGACGAAGGCGACGAGGTTTTCCGGGGCAGCTATGTCCTGTCGACAAATGTCGATCTCATCGCCGATGCCGATGTCGACACGATCCTTGCCGACGTCGCCGGGGGCACTGCTTCCACGCTTCTGGGCAACAGCGGCGATGACATGCTCTTTGGCAATGGAGGCGCCGATTTTCTCAATGGCGGGGCCGGAATTGACCTTCTGGTCGGAGGCACCGGCAATGACACGTATATCGTCGATGATCTCGGCGACACGGTCGTGGAGCTTGCCGGTGCCGGCAACGATATCGTGCAGACATCACTTCCAAGCTACATGCTTGATGCCAATGTCGAGCGGATGACCTACACGGGAACCGGGGAATTTACCGGTGCTGGCAATGAACTCAACAATGTCATCGTCGGTGGAAGTGGCGGCGACAGCCTTTATGGCGCTCTTGGCGATGACCGGCTGGTCGGCGGGGAGGGTGACGACTACCTGGATGGCGGTGCAGGTGACGACATCCTAAACGGTGCCGAAGGCAATGACGCGATCCATGGCGGTGCCGGCAACGACACCATCAATGTCGGAGCAGGCGCCAACACGATTGTCTACACCGAAGCCGATTTCGGAACGGATACGGTCGCAAGCTTCGATGCCAATGCAAATGGCGGTCAGGACAAGATCGACCTGAGCGGCCTCGGTATCACCGACAGCAATTTTGCAACCCAGGTGTCGATCACAACGGTCGGCAATGACACGCATGTCAGTGTCGGCAGCGGCACCATCATCTTGACCGGTGTTGCCGGCACAGGCGCAAACGCCATCGATCGCACGGATTTCATCCTTGCCAATGATGTCGATGTCCTGATCGACGGCGATGACGGGGACAATGTCCTCGACGGAACCGGCCGCAGCGACGTGATGAATGGCTTTGAAGGCAATGACGTCATAAACGGCCATGCCGGCGACGACATCATTGACGGTGGCATGGGCGATGATGTTGTCAATGGCGGCAGCGGCGATGACACCATCCATTGGACTGCGCCTGAAACCGGTAGTGGTGGATGGGATGTCATCGATGGCGGGTCAGAAGGGATTGCAGGGGATACCTTCGTCATCGAAGGCAATACGCAATTCGAGATCTTCCGCTTTTATCCGGCCGAAGATGCCGAGGCCGTGATCCCCGGGCTGGTACTGAAAGGTGCAGCGACGGAGATCGTGGTCACCAGGACAGTCGTGACC
>JAEWDP010000101.1 GCA_023390055.1 Pseudomonadota bacterium
CTCCTCATCTTTTCAGCAAGCGGCCATTTTTGCGGCGTATCATCCACTGTTATTCTATCTACATTCATGATATCATTGACGAAATATTCGATACAAATGCGGCCATCAAAGTGGCTAGAAAGCCAGCCTTATCCTGCCCATTCGAGACGACGGCGAAACAACAGGACTATTCGAGTCGCAGCATTACCGACTCTCCGACCAGCCCCGATATCATCCGGGAAATCCACCAACGCTTTTGAGAGCTTTTGCCGAATGAGCTGATGTTTGTGAATGACCCGACCACCGGCGAGGATGTCGAGGTTGTTCCCGGTGCGTTGCGCGAGCGTGATGTGCATGTCGGTTGTCACATAAGTCCGGGTGCGGTTCCGCGTTTTCTGGCGCGCGTGGACGCTGCATGTTCCAGGCTTGGCAGGGTCGATACATCGAGTGGCATTGCCCCGTCCGGGTACTCCGTGAGCGCCGTCATTTGTCGCTCCAGAAGTCACGCGGCATCTCGCGGGCGAGCTCCTTTGCAATCCGGTCAACCTCGGCGGCGATCTTCTCATTAGGTAGGTTCTGGCTCTCCAATGCCATGTGGGTGCTTGCGGTCTTTACAAGCGCCAGGGCCTTTTTTCGCGCCTGGGCAGCGATTACATCCTCGATGCGGTTGTCAGGAACGACAGCGTAGACGAACCGGCAGCCCATCGCCTCGGCTGCGGCTGCATGGACTTAAGGGTTGCGCCGCCGCTGAGTTCGGCATGCTCGGCCTGAGCCACGCGCGCCCGCGTCACGCCCATCCTTTTGGCGAGTTGGGGACCAGACATGCCAAGGGCCTTGCGTACGGTACGCAGCCATCCTTCCGGCGGCGTTTGCAGGCTGGGACGGCTCGCTGCGCTATCAACAAGCCGCTGATATTGCTGTTGAACGATGTCTCGGACGCTCATTGTCAACTCATATATTTTCATAAACGCTCATTTCGTCAACATATGAGTATACACAAGCATCCTAGCAGGCGGGGATTCCTGATTGTGAACTCTTACTTCCTGCCCTCAATCCCGTATATCATTCACCAACTGTGGATTCGCCACGACCCGTTCTCGCCCTCCTCGACGGTGAAGCGAAAATCCTTGAGGCGCTTTGCCTCCAGAAATCTCAGCATGTCTGAAAACTGCCCGCGTGTGATCTCAAGCGACAGATGCAGCGAGGGAAGATGTTCGGCCTTGAGTAGACAGCTCGCATCGGGATGCTCGGTTTTCATCGGGGATGGCGTCATGATCAATGACGCCGAGTCAGGTAAATCCTCGCGAACCAGGGGTTATCGACACGCAGCGGCAGAGCTTGCGGCAGATCGTAGCCGCTCATGATCGTACTGAAGTGACCGATCAGGCTACTCGGCAGAGCTCAGCGGTCTTCTTCAGACGTCTATGAAGTACGAAATCGTGTTCAGCGATCGCTTCGTTCGCCTCCTTCACAACTTCGGCTTCCACGAGCACTTCCTTGCTCAGTTGTTCTCGCGCGACGAGCCATCGAGCAACCGATGGCCAGCTCCAGAGCGGGCTTTCGTCTGTCACCTTCGCAACGGGCGCAGGGAAGCCCTGGCCGCGAGACCCCTTGGCATAGTGACTCACCGAGCTTCTAGAAGCGCCGATCCGGTCAGCGATCTCGGATAGATTTACGAGCGGATCAGGCTCGATTCTATCGACATCGGCGCCTGCAGCTCGCACGTTGTCAACGGCCGAAGCGATTGCTTCCTCGATCGTTTCAGATTCCCGTGAGAAATCCACTATTATATGGCCTTTCTGAAAGGCGACCAGAGCATCATCGCAGCCAGCGTTGTAGAAGCGGTCTTCAAAATCATCTGCGTGCGGATCCAACCCCGAAGCGATGATACTGAATTCAAACGTTCTCATCGGTTTTCTCCTTATCTATGCGGGCAACGGTCTACGGCGCGTATGCGCGCATGATTGATTGAGCGCGTCGGGCGCGAGAAGTAGGCCTGAATATCCTGTGGGATGTACTTCCACGCCAGCATTTGCCTTGACGACGGCAATCTCCCATTTTTCCAGTGTATTCCCCGGCCTTTTGGCCATCATCGCCCTCTTTACTGCTCGATCCTTCTCCATGGCTCCCCCGGCAGCCCGGAAATCAAAGATGCATGAACCTTCCGGTCAGCATCCTCGAGATCCCAGGAATAGCCGGTTGCCAGCAGAGGCCCGATATCAGCCGTGAACTGCCCGTCATTGCGCTTTTCATGCATATTCTGCTCGAAGAGGGCGCGCGTGACGCTGTGGCCGCCGTGCTCCATGTAGGCACCGAAGGTCTGCACGATACGAACCGGATCAACGGCACCACGTGTAAGCGCAACGGCGAGGTCGAACAGGTCACGCCCCTTCTTTCGCTGGTACAAGGCGCGCAGTTTGGTCCCCAAGAGCTCGTCAAGCTCGTATGTCGGGATATCGCAGCCGCCCTCAAACCAGCGGGAAGACACACTGAAGGGCACGCGCTTGAAACCATGCACCGCGAAATGCTCCCGTGAGTTAATTTCGACCTTGAGCTTCATAGGGATCGGCGGTGCGTCTTCCGACGCGAAGCGATAGACGAACGTCACGCGCCCTTCCGTCTGCTTCCAGCGCGGCGCACCAAGCCAGGGGTCGAGCACGGAGCGCAGAGCGTCCATCACCGGTCCGGCCGGCTCGGCACGCATTTGGACAAGGTCTATGTCCTCCGAGTACCGCGCCGCGGGTTTCAGATAGAGCTTGTACAGGGCCGTCCCGCCTCGAAAGGCCAAGGCCTCGGCCAGCACGGGATGCGAGAATATTTCAACGAGCGCGCGGCTGATAACGAGATCCTGCTCTACCTGAATGTCCTGCACCCAGGGCGCATTCGCCCGCCATTCAGTAATATAGTCGCGTGGGATCAAAATTCGGCCTCCACTTCGGCATTCACGATCAACTTCCAACCGTCGTCGCGGTATGCGCCCTCATGGGAAGCCGTCGGGACGAGCGCCACGGTCTGCCGTGCGCGTGAATGGACGTAGGATTTCAGTGGTGCCGCCTGTTCAACGGCATCGACTTTGTTGAGGAGATAGCCCAGCCGCTGCGCCCATGGCGTCGGTGCTGTTTGTGCCGCTAAGACGAGCTTTTCCGGATCGAGCATCTCTCCGAGGTCGCCAAGGACCGTCGCCACTTGGTCCAGACCGCCGACATGATGGCTATAGCCGACAAGATCGACGGCTGTGGCTTCCGGCGTGGATACCAGCACCGTCCCGCGCGGCGTATTGAATGGCTGGATCGATACTTCTGCGATCTGTTTGCGTACGATGAACGCGACGCGTACGGCGCCTGCCACAATCGGCCTGCGACTCTTGGCCAGCATCACCTGCGCTTCCTGCGGACGATGGTGAGCCGCGCCGTGATATTGGGCGGCAGAGAGAAGCCCCATGTAGTAGGATTGCCCTAGCGTCTTCATCAGAGCCGGGATGAATTGGTCAGCCGGGAGGCAGCCCAGTGATTGGTATTCGGGGGGAACGATCACATAGAAGCCCCGCGCGGGGGATGCCACGAGCCCCTGCTTGGCCAGACGGTTCAAGGCCAGCTTGGCTGCATCAGCGGACACGTTCAGGGCGTCCTGAGCATCGCGCGAGCTAAAGTGATAGCGCCCGCTGCTTGCCAAGCGCGCTATGTAGTCTCGGGCATAAATCCGTGATTCCGATTTCATGCGCATAAAGTATCATTTTTCAATACCTTTCGCAAACGAATTCTATACCAGATTTGGGCAGCCTAAGCCAAGTATGGCGCGACAATCCGGAAGATCCAGATTGTTTATCGGGCGATAGCAGTAAGAGCGTCGATTTTGCCTGCTCCTCGTCAGTCAACGGAACCTGCTAGGCAGTTGCGCGGCGACATCTACAAGTTCCATTTGACGACAACGTCAACTAGGCATTGACATTTATGCCGATACACATAGTTTATACTGAAATCTGTATATTTTGAAAGATAAGAAAAAATGACAGAAAAGCTCGAATACACCAACATTTTCGAGTCGATCACCGAAAATTCCGCGCTCGCCGCTGACCTGCAGTTCAGGTCCGATGTGCTCATGACGTTGATCGACATATTCGAAGACAAGGGATGGAAACAGGCCGAGATCGCGCACGCACTGGAAATTCCACAGCCCCGGGTTAGCGAACTGCTGCGCGGAAAAATCAGCTTGTTCTCGTCGGATCGGCTGATCGGATACCTGGCGAAGCTGGGTTACCGCTTGCGGCCGTCCATGTCCGGCGATCACAAGGTAATCTGCGAAGTTGAGATGGAGGCGGCTTGACCGCCTCCACTCTTGTTCACTTCTTCATTTTCTCGGCTTTTTCCGCTTCTCGGACGATACCCATCATTTCCTTGTAGCGGTCTTTCACCGTGTCCATTGCCTTCTTGTCCACCCCATTGGTGGTTTTAGTAAAGGCGTGGAGGACGAAGACTGTATCGATGAACTTTGCGCAGTAGACCACCCTGTAAGCCGGTGATCCGTTCTCGATAAGCTCGATAACGCCTGCACCCAGTTCGGGCAAATGTTTAAAAGGTGACCTTGGGTCTTTCCCTGCCGCAATGAAGTTCAGGTCGCTGAGGAAGTCGATTGCAATTTTTTCGGGCAGCTTCTGTGCTGCCTTCTTTGCTGAGTTGTTTACGTATTTGATTGATTTTCTTGGCATTTATTTTCGTCCAGCCGGGTGACGGTTTCGACCTATCGACATGAAAAATCGGGTCGAGATCGTATCGGCGACTTTAGATGACATAAAGAAACAGGTTTTTCGGTTGCCTACTATAATGTCCAACCTCCTCCCTGTCTGGCTGATCCCTACCCTGCCCTCACCATCCGTTGCGTCTTCTGCGACAGCTCTTCGAGCGTTGCCATCACGCGGTTGACCTGTGAAAGCGAGGCAGTCAGCTCAGGACCATACCTGATGACGAGATACTCCCTGCTCGTCGAAAGCGTCGCCAAATGTGCTTTCGTCCGCTTGCGCAAAACGAGACCGGTCTCGCACGCAATGCGTGTTCGCTCTTCAAGATCATGTCGGAAACCGCGGATCGTCTTGTGATCGATGCCTTTGGCAAGCAGATATGCATTCAGGTAGAGCTCAATCGAATGCAAAGCCAGAAGACGTCGCGGAAGAAGGCTCTGTTTCGATGTGCCGTCACCAAGTTTGACAGCGGCATCCTTATATCGCGCCGCCAATACCAGAATGTCTCGAACGCTTGCCGTTTCACCAGGGTATACAGAATCCATCAGGTTATCCTCCCTAACGCGTTTGATGATATTTGCTGTTGATTGACGATGACTTGCCGAGCTCTCATGGATAAACCTGCAGACAGCTCGGCGATGGTCATGTTGAGGCGTGCGGAACTCAAACCGCCTCGTCAGCCACGCGCTTCTCTGGTTTCCGGCGAGCTAGTCGCGACAAGACGGACAACGTCGCGCAGCAATCTGCGCAGTTCTGGCCATGGTGTATCTTCAAACTTCAGGCCAGGATCATGCATGATGATCAGGCAATGGAGCTTTGCAGCCACTTCAACGAGCGAGCGAGGCGTTGTGATCTCCATGACCCGTCCGGAAATCCCGGCTTCCACCGCAAGTTCATGTTCCCGGGCAATTGCCGCACCGTACCCCAGAAGTTTGTCAGCTTCTTTCCATCGCCTGCGACGCATACGAAGTTCAGCACGCACCTGAGACAGATGCTCGGCGTCCAGCTTAGAAGCCATTCGATTGATGTCGGCGAAAGAGCGGACCTCCACAGATCCATCGTCTTCAATGGCCTGCAGCTTCACGACAGGAAAGCCACCTGCCCTTTGCAGCATTTCCATTTCAAGTTTTTGCTTGAGACGGGTGGCCTTGAGCCGCTGCAGATGACAAGCATACCAGCGGGGCCACATTTCGTTGACCGGGGTTGGACCGCTCGTACGCCGATCACCAGGATCTGCGACACGCGCGGTCAGCAGCCGTGCGGCGACCGAGAGGAGGTTTCTGCGGTCAATCGTATATGGAAGGTTTTCAGTGATAGCGTCCTGTGTGACGATTTTTCTGCACGTGATTGCAGATAAAGTTCTGCTATTCTCAGAATCAGCCATGATCCAAGCTCCCAAAAGCTAGATTGTGGTTAGGCTGGTCGGCGTGTTTGCCCATTCCGATCAGCCGATTTACAACTTTTAAGATAATCGTACCCCGTTTATTCAGTCAATAGAGCCGCAGTCGATTATCTGTAATCCACAAGCTTTGACAAAAGCGTATCGGACAACTAATCACGCTCCATGGGTCGTCCGCCGCTAAACATCAAGGAAACGAAAATCCGCATCTCTCCGGAAGCTATGGAGCGTATTCGGTCACTTGTCGGAAACTACAAGATTGCGTCGTTCATCCGCGAAGCTATCGACAACGAACTTGCTCGCCGCGAAGCTGAACGTGAAGCTGAGAAATAACAGTACCGCAAAGTGCATGCCGAGCAATCGGAGCATCTTATCACTTCGCCGATTATCCCCATTCCACCTCATCCAGTTTGCGCATGTTCGTCGTTCCCGCCACTTGACCGTCGGAAGGAAGCTAGCGGCAATAGAAGCCATGGGGTGATTTCTATCTGCCATTCCGGCCAGCGTCAAAACACGCATATATCGGGCAACGGCAATCTCGCTATAAACCGGACTTCAGTTTTCGAGCGTTACTAATCAACACGGTAGTTTGCTGGCCGGATCGTCATCCGGAATGGCTAGCGACGGCCATCACCTTCAGAATCTCCGGGGCGATCAATCGAAAGCATCCTTGTTCAATCGTGCAATTGAAGGAACACGAGGAGCGCCCCGGGCCCGTATTCGGCATGGCACTCGCGTTCGCATGCAACGGGCTTGCACCTGCCACCACCAGAATAGGCGCACACTTTACAGATAACACACCAAGTACGTTTAAAATTAGCGTTTAGTAATAATTTTAAAGTACGAATTGCATGCACTTTGAGTAAGTACTATGTTGCAGCTTATGAACGAACAAAAAGAAGCACGGTTAAAGAGCTTGCTCAACACGCTGCCGCCCGGGTTCTATGTCGATAGCAAGTGGCTGACAGCGCGCGGGGTGCGCCGGTCTTCCGTCGCAGACTATGTGCGCTCGGGCTGGCTGCGCCATGTCGCGCACGGGCTGTACCAACGTCCAGGTACGGCACCCGCAGAGACGAAGCAGGACTGGCGCGTGCTTGTCCAATCCATGCAAACGATGATGAAGTTCCACATTCATGTCGGCGGCATGACGGCGCTGCAGCAGTTGGGTCATCGCCATTACCTCGCGCTGGGCGGCAGCGAGCCCGTTTATCTGTATGCCGCCCGATTCCCGGGTTGGCTCGATCAGTCCCTCGTTGATGCGCCCTTATACCTGCGCAAGACAGCACTGTTCGGCGGCGCTGATCTCGGCGTGGACGAGGCCGGCGCACCATCAGGCAGCGCTGACGATACGCGGGAGTGGTGGGAGTGGTCCTTGCGTCTATCATCGCCTGAGCGCGCGATCTTGGAGGCACTGGATGAGCTACCTGATCAGGAGAATTTCCATTCAGTCGATGTTGTCTTTCAGAGTCTTGTCTCATTGCGTCCGCGTCGCCTGATGGCACTGCTGACTGCGTGCCGCTCCGTGAAAGTGAAAAGGCTCTTCTTCGTCTTCGCTGCGCGCCACGGCCATGCCTGGTTCAAGCATCTGGATCCGAAAGGCGTCGATCTCGGTAGTGGCGATCGTTCGCTTGTCAAAGGGGGGCGTCTTCATCCGCTCTACCGGATAACTGTCCCCCACGACCTCTTCAGCAACAGTGAAGACGCACCTGATGACGGCTAAGATTTACGAGGATCAAGTTCAGCTGCTGGTGACCGCCCTTCCGTTTGTTGCGCAGGAAGCATGCTTTGCCCTCAAGGGCGGTACGGCGATCAATCTCTTTTACCGCGACCTTCCGCGCCTATCTGTCGATATCGACCTGACTTATCTACCGGTCAAAGATCGTGCGGAAAGTCTTGAGGAGATCAATACGGCGCTGGGCCGCATTGCGGATGCGATCGAAGCAAATCTGCCCCGCACCCGCGCGCACCGTATACAGGGCGGTGGTGGTGGCGACACACGCATCTTGCTCCGCCAAGGGGCAAGCGAAATCAAGATCGAGACCTCGCCCGTGGCTCGCGGCGTGGTCAATGCACCCCGGCAAATGCGCGTTATGGAGACGGTGGAAGACCGCTTCGGCTTTGCCGAAATGCCGGTCCTAGCGTTCGAAGACTTGTTCGCTGGCAAGATGTGCGCCGCGCTCGACCGTCAGCATCCCCGCGATCTTTTCGATATCAAGTTGCTGTACGAGAATGAGAGCCTGACGGACGCGCTATTAAGGACGTTCCTGGTCTATGTCGCGAGTTCGCCCCGTCCGCCGCACGAGCTGCTGCGCCCGACCCGCGCGCCGCTTGAAGAGGCGTTCACAAAGCAATTCGTGGGCATGACTATTATTTCCGTGAGCCTTGAGGATCTTGCTGCAGCGCGCGAACGCCTGATCGCCGATGTCGGTGCGCGTCTCGACGATAACGTACAGCGTTTTCTGCTGTCACTTCATGACGCGCAGCCCGATTTCGCAGCCATTGGGTTGCCGCAGGCGGGTACTCTCCCGGCCGTACGCTGGAAAGTGCAGAACCTTGCCAAACTCAAACAGGACAATCCAGACAAGCACGCCGAGCAGCGCGCGTTATTGGACGATCTGTTTCAGCAAACCTGAAAGCTGGACCCATCAGATTGAGGAGCAAGGCGGGAAACTGCGACTTGCCCTGTCAGCTACCACCAGGATGAGTAGAATACGGTAGGAGCTGCAGCCAAGGCTTCCCGAGCCTCGCTGACGAAATCCAGATCATCAGCGATCTCGGACCCGTCAGAGCTGCCGAAGAAGAAGCCTGATACTGAAGGCAGTTGCTTGAGATAGCTGGCTTTAGCAAGGGCCCCAAGACTTGCTGCTTGAGCGATCCGATGCATTTATCTATGCATCGGATCCAGGCCAGTTTTTATCGTTGCGCAAAAATCCGGAACCGACGAGAACCACAACGCCAACGGGATCCAAATCTCCCGGGAAAAGCGTAATACCGTGGTCTGCATGTGGCCGGCACCGGGGCCTACAGCGTCGCCAGTTCCCGATTGCTCAATCCCTGACCATCACTGTATTTATCCCGTATTTCGACCTTTTTCTCCAACGCCTCTACGACACTCAAGGGAAAGTCGACGCCATAGAGTTTTGAGAGATTGTTGAGCCCGCCAGGCGTATAGACGTTGATCTCCAATAGCTTGTCACCCACGATGTCGAGGCCAACAAGAAACATCCCGTCCTGGATCAGCTTTGGCCGCACCGTTTCGGCAATGGCACGCATCGTTGCCGTGACCTCCACAGTTCCGGCTTGACCACCGGCATGGATATTGGAGCGGATCTCTCCACTCGCAGGTGCACGACGCAGGGCGGCATACTCTCCATCACGCTGCAACGGCAGTCCGTTCATCAAGAACAGTCGCACATCACCCTCGACTGCCGCGGGCATGTAACTTTGCGCGATAAGATACCCCTCCTCACTCACCGCCTCAAAGATCTGTTTGATATTGGCATCCTTGGCTGACGCAATCTTGAAGACATTCTTGCCACCAGAACCCTGCAACGGCTTGAGGATCACGCCCTTCTTCTGCTTGTCGATGAACGCACGGATTTCTTCAATACTCTTGGCAATCAGCGTCTCCGGTCGAACGGATGCCGGGAAGTCCTGAAAATAAAGCTTGTTTTGAGCCTTTGCCAAACCATCCGGATCATTGAGCACGATAACGCCACGGGCTGCCGCAAGCCTGCCGAATACTGCACCAACATGTGCTGCCCAGGGTCGATCGGCAGCGTCTTCGGACGGATCATTGCGTAACATCAAGACATCGATTTCAGAAACATCAAGGGTCGTGATCATTGTTTCCTTGCCCTGCAGGTCCTTGAACAGGGTCTCGGCCTTCTTGTAGTTGCGTGCAGGCAGACAAAGTGCCCGTATCACCAGGCTGTCATCGGGACGTAAAACGAAGTCGCCCGGCGTCACATAATAGATTTCATGACCCCGGCTGAGCGCACAGAGCGCCAAATGCGTGGTCGAATAGTTCGGGCTCTCGCCCTTGATGGAATTGACAAAAAACGCGATACGCATGTGGTAATGCTCCTAACTGGGCAACATCTGAATTGCAGAAAGTCCGGTTTTGGCGGCAGCAAGCCGCTGCTTCGCTTGGGGATGCGAAAGAAATTTTGGCAGCACGCGTGGCGGTTTGAGCAGGCCACGCGCACCAAGTTCCTGCATGATACCAAAATGGCTGGCAGCAATCTTGCCCATCCAGAACGGGTCAAGCGACCCGCCAGCCTGAAGATGGCTCAACACCTCCAGCAACCCACGCAAGTACACCGCATCCTTGGAAAGTCCGCCACCACGATAGACGCGCAGTGCGAGATTGAAGGCGCCGGCATCGCGTAATCCGAAATCCCCGACAAGCCGGCGATGGCATTCGACGAAGCTTGCGCCATCAAGCATGTCGGCGCAGGCAACAACGCGAGACGCGATAAGGCGCAATCGCGCAACAGTCATGCCGCCAACGAGGTATTCGGCGAGTACTGCCAAGCCTTCCTGTACACCCTCGTAACCTGCCAGGCCGGAGCGGAACAGCCGCAAGCCTTGTGCTGATCCGTTGAAATAGGTCAGGAGATGAACCCCGATTTCATGGCTGAGCAACGCTTCGACACGGCCTCGATCCATGGAGGTAGTACGCGAAATCATCAGACACGCGCCGGATACCATGAGGCCTGAAGGCAGGTCATCGCGCACTTCAACAAGTGCGGGGAAGCCGTCCTGCTCGTCGGCATAAGACTTGATCATGGAACGGGCGCTGCGCTCGACAAACGCGCAATCCACTTTCCCGTCTTCACCTCTTCGCCTTTGACGACGCGGTTTGGTCCCGGCCAGAATTTCGGTGGCAACCCTTAGCAATCCGGGCTCTACGGGGCCATAAAGCGCACGACCGAATTCGATATACCGAGGCGTTTCCCGTGCCGCCAGAAGCGATAGCTGCAGGTCGAGTTCCTGCTGCTTTTCCCGATAAAGCTTTGCAAGGACCGGGTCTTCAAACTGGTCAAGCGAGACGGAAAAGAGAGCCTTCTTCTTCTTCGCCACGTCGACTGCCAGCGGTCGGTAGAGGAAGCGCGGCGCCTGATCGCAACGATTTTCACGAAATTCGGCCCAGGCCGCCTGGGCATTGATCGGGGTTACCGCGAGCAGGAAATCAAATGATTGCGCGACGTCGTCGATCGCACGGTCAGCACGTGTGACGGCATCAACAAAGGCGCGACGCCCGAGAGCCCGGTGCGATGATATCGCGAGACTTCCAGTCTCGTCTGCAAAGCTTGCAACAGCACGCAATCCGGCATCAACGATATTGGCAACCAGACGGTCATGCAGTTCAGGATAGATGCCATCGGACTGGGGAACCCTGTAAATGGGTGCAAAGCGAATGGTCAGCGACGCGTATTGTGGCAACCCGCGGGCCAGTCTGGCCGCGGGATCATCAACAATTTTGGGCTTGGCGATCTGCGGTGCCCGATATCTGGCCCGTATTTTTTCGACTGCAGCAGAAAACGCGACAACTGCCGACTGCGCCGCAGTGTCGGCTGAGGCGGAGACGCTCAATTCGAATGGCGGAAGATAATCTGCATCGCTGGCTAGCCGGTCACGTTCGAGTTCGCCGACATCGAGAAACATGAATGAACCGAAGCGTTTTTCCATCGCCTCGCCCACCAGCTTGATGAGGAGCTTTGCCGTACTAAGCGTACGGACCAACAGATAAGCCGAGTTGGCAGTGACAACTTCGCGGGCTGCCGGTTCACGTCGTCCTCCGACCTGGACGACGAGAAACGGCATGGGGCGATCGATATGCAGGCGTTCGCCGCGACCGAAATCGCAACGGATCGGCTCACCGGAAGCCAGAGCTGTCGCAATTTCGGCTTGCAATTTTTCATCGACTGGTTTCATGCAGATGCCTTGAGACAGTCGTGCAGTACCGGCAGCGATGCGGCGATCACGCCCCGCATTTTCTTTAGCGCCGCAATATTCACTGCGCCGGTCCATTCATCCATGAAGAACTTCTTGAACTCTATGGCGATCGCACAGCCGTTTTTGGGGAAATTGGCATGGACGAAGCGCGTCTGTTCACCCCGTCCCTCGAAGGCAACATTTTCACGCACGTCAATCGGCTTGCCATTCCAGGAATGGGTGCGAAGGCTTTCCATGAATGGATCCAGCAAGTGGGCCCAGCGGGCACGATCCATAGAGATCGTACCAATATTGATCTGCGGCGCCTCCTTCTCGGGTGTCGGTTTTCCGTAAGGACCGTTCCGCCGATGATTGTAGCTATGAACATCGAGTAGAACGAACTGGCCAAACTCGACGGCAATACTGCTCAGCATCTGTTGCAGCATGGCATAGTAATTCGCATGAATTGCGAGCGATCGCTGCACCACTGCGTCGTCTGGCAGATCAGTCCAGACATCGAGGCCCCACGCCTGCGCGGGCTCCAGGTAAACAGAACCTGGCGGATCACGATTGAGGTCGATTTCAAAGCGCGACCGATGAAACACCACCCGGTTGGGCACGTCGCGGATGGTGTATTCGGTGAAAGGGTCTTCTTCGCGCAGCCGCTGCGCATCATCGAGCCCCATCACGTCAGCCACTTCATCTCGCAGCCCGTGACCATTGTGGATAGCCGTACCGACCAGGGGAGAAGCAGCGCGTTCAACTGACCAGAGCGCATCTTTTCCTAGCTTTTTCAGGGCGATGTCATCTGTCTTGTGGATGAAATTGGGAGCAGAGAAGCTCATGGGGATCTGGCCTCGGCAAGTGCAATCGGTTGTGACCGAGATAACGGCCGTGCACGGGCATCAGTTCCAAGCGCTTCTTTGCGCTTGATGGGGTTCTGCAAGATCGGCAGGATCGACAGGTCAACAGTTTGACAAGTCAAAGAGCCATGGAAGGCACCAAGAACACAGGCTAAGCAGAGAAGCTATTACTATTACACAAACCGGCTCGTGCGCATTCAAGCGCCTCGCCCGGACAAATCCCGCTGCGGCTACGGCAATGCCAATATTAGCAAAAGGCCTGCACATGCGACGGGGATGAGCACACCGACGACGACGGGTCGCTCTTGGCGGCCTTTAGTCTCGCCCGCTCGGGCCTGCCAAGGGCGCTGTAGCAGTGGCAATTCTAGCTTGCTAACCGATAAGGCATGCCAGAATCCCCCACGTATCTGGGGAAATAACCATTATTCATCAGAAGTGACTCTATGGCCTTCTCACTTACAGAGAAGTTGTTTGATGCATCCTCAAGCGCAGTTTCCGAAAAGTCACCGTCAAGAAATTCCACAAGAGAATTAATCGGGCACAGAAATTCTGCAGCAAAAGCTCTTTGAAACTTTTGCCTTGCGGTCGCAAGATCAGCGGATACAAGCCAAGAGCGAGGTTTCGTTTTAGCCGTGTGTGCATAATCTCCAATAAATCTTGCGAGTTCAAAACGCTGAGTAACGGGGTGCGTTTTTCGAGGAATGAACTTCATCATTCTATCATTTTGTGGCCCTGCAACTGATGCTTTTGAACGTTCTTTAGGGCCCCAATCTTTAAGGCTTGCTTCTCGCAGTCCAAGAAGGCCATGCAAGGTAGCATTATCCAATGCGCCGTGAGTTGCACCAAGCCTTCTCCTTAATTCTCTTGCCGCAGACACAGCAATTTCCCACGGCTCCAGCCCGGTGTCCTGGATGGGCAAATGAAGTATATCTTCAGGCTTCCCTTCGAGGCCATCCGCTTGGATAAGCGTTTGCATCGCTTGTAGGCGGCTACCATCGATCTCTGCATAAGCACCGGCCAGCTCGGAAAATGAACTTTCCCCAAGCTCTTCTTCCAAAGAAATCGCTTGTGTGATCAAGTCGTCCGGACACCCTTCTGGATCAAAGCCAAGCTCAGCCTCCAGACGCCGCTTTCGGTGCTCCGCGGGGTTCTTCAAATCTTCCAGTATAAAACCCCAAATTGCTGCGAGATCGGAATCTCTGCAGCCAACTTCATAAAGCCTCGCAAGAACGTTACTAATTAGCGAGGATATCACTTCCGTAAACTGCTCTTTGGGTATGAAGTGGGCATGATCTAGACCGTTAAGGAATCTTACAGATTCTTCCTTATTGCCTTGTGATGCTTGCGCCCATACCTGAATATTTTGACTGTCAGCGGAAAACATAATCTTGGGCCAAATAAACCCCATGTTGGCTGCAGCCATTTCATGGTTCATCCTCCAATCGTGTGAAGGCGCTTTTTTGGCTCCCGCCGGCAGTACTTCATAGTGCAATCTCCACCAAGAAGACGCAAACCACAATGCTAAAGGGTAGAGCGAGACGTGCATATGGTCTCTAACTGTCTTCGACCAAATATCCTCGTTTTTAGTAAGGCAAAGGTTATCCAGAAAAATACCAACTCGCGCAGTGGTTTCTCCTACTTCAATGCGGGCATCATCGTAAGAATTCCACTCATGGATGACGTGTAGTTTGGTCATTTTCCGTTCCAGAATTTCGTCACTGCTGCCGCCATTGGATCTTCCGGCGGAATTGGGTATCCGTGATAGCTACCCTCTCCATCTCTTTGAGCCTCCAAAGGAATTCCATCGTCAGTTACGGCCCAGACAATGGTCGGCCACCCCCCAATGGACTGTTCGCTTATAGCGCCACGCTTGAGCCCATCACGAAGGTATCGCAGGGCATCACTGCGCTTGAAAATTGACGCTCCATCGCACAAGGTTTTGCCTCTACGGGGCTGAGCCGGAGGCGTAAGACCGAAATCACCCGGATTGCGTTTGTGCTCTGGGTTCCCCGTATAGATGACAACCTTCGCAAGTTCATCCCGCCTGTCCGCCGGAACGCTGTCTGCGACAGCAATACGCCTCTTGGGGTTGAATTTCTGGTATCATTTCATGCAAAGGTTTCTTTGAGTGCGACGTAAACTGAAGTGTTGTACGCGAGAAAACTGAGTAGGTCGATACCGCGACTTCTCGGTAACCTACCGGCTGCAATACGACCTTTTAGGTCTCGATATCCCATTCAGATTGTAGACCCCCATTATGCAGCCATTCTCCCTCACCGGGGGTACTGACGGTCTGGAGTGTCGAAACTTACCGCCAGCAACCTGGTATACATCGCGGCCCTCAGAGAACCCTGTCCCGAAGGAAAGGCTACCGGCATCCATGAGGACATGGCAAGCCCGTATCAGCCAGCCACATTTGGCTGCCCGACGGACAAGGCAGAACGCAACAAAAGCTGGGCCGCCGTCCGGGTCTGAAATGCCAAAAACCGCGCCATCCGTGAAATGACGCGGTTTTCGATATCGATCTGATCAAGCCCCGTTCTAAGGGCTTGCCATTAACGCGAGTAGTATTCGACGACCAGGTTCGGTTCCATGATGACCGCATAGGGAACATCGGACAGCATCGGAACACGAACGTAGGTAGCGACCATCTTGTTGTGGTCGGCATCGATGTAGTCCGGAACGTCACGCTCTGCGAGCTGGACAGCTTCCAGGACGGAAACAAGCTGCTTTGACTTCTGGCGAACTTCGATCACATCACCCGGCTTGCAACGATAGGAACCGACATTCACGCGAACGCCGTTCACGCTGATGTGGCCATGGTTGATGAACTGGCGGGCAGCAAAGACCGTTGGTACGAACTTTGCGCGATAGACGATCGCGTCAAGACGTGATTCGAGCAGGCCGATCAGGTTCTCCCCGGCATCACCCTTGCGACGGTTTGCTTCGTCGTAGGTAGCGCGGAACTGCTTTTCACGGATATCACCGTAGTAGCCCTTCAGCTTCTGCTTGGCACGCAGCTGCACGCCGAAGTCGGAAAGCTTGCCCTTGCGGCGCTGACCGTGCTGGCCGGGGCCATATTCGCGACGGTTGACCGGGGATTTCGGACGACCCCAGATGTTTTCGCCCATACGGCGGTCAAGTTTGTATTTAGACGACGCGCGCTTGGTCATCGTATTTCCTTCTCAAGGTGTTAGATCGGTTTCTTAAAAAACCGGATCAAGGAAACACGCCCTCCTCTGAACCCCCGACTGGGAGCCCTGACAGGTTTCTCTCGAAAGCGTCCGGAGAAAACCACGGGACATGTCAATTAAAACACCGGGCGTCGCCACCCGGTGCTGGGCGGGTCTTTAGGCGTGTATGAATGCAATGTCAACTGCCGCAGCAGTTTGAAAACGGTCAATCGAACGAGCGCGACGGCAAGTCGCTTGAGTAACTGTTCACAAAGGAGAAGACCGAAGCGGTCCCCTTACCACGCATGGACCGCCCATTGAACAACTGTTCTCGCATTTCCAGGGTGAGAAACCCAAATTGCAAGGATGATACCGGGAAGTAGAGCTTCGCAACTGACCGAGCTCATCAATGCCAGCCCGCCATCGCTCCCTTGCTGCCGGACCAGATCGTTAAACGCCGCGACAACAGCAACGCCCTATTCTGCTGCCACTTTTGCTTCCTCAATATCCGGCGCATCGGGATTGCCGGGCGCCGTCTCCACGTCGAGTTCCGGAAACGCGACAATTCGCTTGCCCGAGAAATCCGTATGGACGACGATCAGCCCCTGTTCTTCGAAATAGCCAAGCAGGCGACGCGCACGGCGCGCCGAATGCGTCCCGTATGCCTTGGCGATCTGCGCATCGGACGGACAGGGATCGGCTGCAATCGCGGCCTTGGCCGTCAAGAGGAAGACGCCCTGCAGATCATCAGAGACACGCGTCGAGAGAGATAGCGCGCTCGCCCAGGCCTCGCTGGTGGCAATTTCGGGGCTCACCCCTGCCCTTGCAACCGCCGCACGCCTGCGAAAGTCGGAAAGCGACATCGGCGATCCCGGCAACCGTCGCATCCGTGCGCGAACAAGAAACTCCTGGTAGAGGACGGCATCCGTCCGATAGGCAGACTGCGGATCGTCGAGGATCTCGGACAAGACCGCCAGAAGCCTCTCCTCGCGTTCCTCTTCACTCAATTCAGGTTGCGGGGTGCGCGGTTCCTGTGTCGGCTGCGTCGCAGCAGGTGCCGAACGTGAAAGTTCCGCAAGGATATCCGTGGTCGGTCTGGGCTGCGTTGGGGCGCGGCGGACGATCGGCCGTGTGAATTCGTCCGGATCGGGCGTGAAGATCAGATCTTCGACATCTTGTGGCGCATCAGGAAGCGGCATCAGCTTCGGGCTTGATGAGCGGGCCGATGTTTCGACCTGGCCGATAACGATTGGCAATGGTCGCCGCGACAGTGCTGGACCGAGCGCCACGAAATTTCCGCGTTTGAGATCGCGAAACATCTCCGCCTGTCGCCTGTCCATGCCGAGAAGATCGGCTGCACGCGCCATGTCGATGTCGAGAAATGTCCGTCCCATCAAGAAATTTGAGGCTTCTGCGGCAACGTTCTTGGCCAGCTTTGCCAGCCGCTGCGTCGCGATCACGCCAGCCAGTCCGCGCTTGCGGCCACGGCACATCAGGTTTGTCATGGCGCCGAGAGACATCTTGCGGGCGTCTTCCGAGACGTCGCCGCCGGCAGACGGGGCAAACATCTGGGCTTCGTCCACGACAACCAGAACAGGATACCAATAGTCACGGTCGGCATCGAACATGCCGTTCATGAACGCTGCCGCAGCACGCATCTGCTCTTCGAGGTCCAGCCCCTCCAATGTCAGGACACAGGACACCCGATGCTGTCGGATCCGGTTTGCAATGCCGATGAGTTCGGCCTCCGTACGCTCTCCATCCACCACCACATGGCCATAACGGTCGGCAAGCGTGACGAAATCGCCTTCCGGATCAATGACGACCTGCTGCACCCATTGAGCCGATTGCTCGAGCAACCGTCGCAACAGGTGGGATTTGCCGGACCCCGAATTCCCCTGAACAAGAAGGCGCGTGGCCAAGAGCTCCTCGATATCGAGCTTGGCCGGAGCGCCTCCGGACACGGTCCCCATATCGATACCGACCTGCACTGTACTAACCCCGTATTCTCTGATCTTTAGATGGTGACGCGACGTGCGCCCCGACCTGCCTTAGCAGCTTTATGGATTCGTTGCGCCCTGTCAGCCCCAAAATGCACAGTCTTTCCGTCTCAGGCAGAAGCGACACCGAAAGGGCCGATCGACACCACGCGCATTGGACGGTTCACCGCCAGGCCTTCTTACCACTATCACAGCAAGGCTTGCATATCGTCATCACCGCCGACAGGCACGTAGTTGATGTGTCTTCGACCGGCCGACGCCGAACATCCCCCATCCTGCCTCATGCGAGGCAGAACGGCGGGACTTTTCGACAATCATGCTTATGGGATTTCATGGAACAAGAAAGCTCCACGAGGATCAGTGAAGGTGGCGCCCGACAACATCGTCACCTGCCACGCAGTAGTTGATGCCGAGTTGCAAGAGAAGCTCGGCCGAATAAAGGCCCTCGGCGGTCTCATTGCTGTTTAACCCTCTGATGGCGGTCGCCAGGTTGATATGGTTGGATGCCGAGAGGGTATCACCTATGTCCAGGGCTTCATCGGCCTTGTGTTCAAGTGCATCAGCGACGGTCTCAAACAGGTCGAAGCGCTCTCGCGTACTCATCTCGAGAAGGGTCTTGCCGGTTTCCATGTCACGTCTCCTTGTTGTTGCTGTTCTTCGGAGGGCCAACGTCTTGATGGTGATTGACAAACTGAGATCGAAGTCGATCTGTCGGTTGCATTCAGCAATACGGCACTCATTGAGGAGTTCCGTAAGGCCAGCGGCATTATTTGTTACGTCAAATGGTAGTGAACCTGATCAAGCGCAAGGCAGCGCTCAAATCTCGCGCACCACCTCAGTATATCTGAAATAGAATTGCCGGCCGTCATTTCAACCCGAACCGGCGACACCTGACGCGCACGCACAGAGATCCGGTCACCCCAGATTTGCGGTACCAGTGGGTTCATCATCCCGGCCTTTGGCAGGCATGCAAGTGGGGTACCAGTCGGTAATCGGCCAGGGTACGCACGGCGGATGATACAGTGTAAGCAAAACAACAATTCTCTTGATTGTTACGCCATCCGGTCTATCTTTTTTCTCTAACGCAGCAGGAGACGTGACGCGTGAGAGAGAGCAAGTTCGGATTTTTTGCTGGAATGAAAATAGGCCTGTTGAGCCTGGGACTGGTCGCGGGTGGTTTCAGCCCGGCTGTATCCGCACCAAGCTTGGGATTGGCTCCCGGGGTATCGGATACTGGGATTGTTCAGTTCGTTCAATCGAACCGCCATAGACCACGGCCGCCGCAAGCTCAGCGCCCAAGGCCAAGGCCACCGCATGCCCAGCGGCCACGGCCAAGACCGCCACAGGCGCGTCCATCAAGGCCTGGACATTGGAACGGGCACCGCGGCTCGCGGACCTATCGTAGCGGCTGGCGCCGCCACAGCGATGGCTGGTGGTACCCGCTGGCCGCATTCACGGCCGGTGCAATAATCGGGGGAGCGGTTACTCAGCCAAGACCGGCAAGCCCAGCCTGGCGTCATAATGACGCTCATCTGCGCTGGTGCCATGATCGGTTCCGTTCCTTCCGGGCATCGGACAATACCTTCCAGCCCTATAATGGCCCTCGTCGTCAGTGCATTTCGCCATATCTTTGATGGGATAGGCGAAGCGGCACAAGCGCTGGGTCTGTCGCTTACCACGCTCGACGCCATTACCTATGCCGCGTTTCCACCCACGACGAGAAGGATGTTCTGAGGAACATCAGCTTGTTCCCTGCCCGACTTTATGGCTCACGTTCGGGCCGGAACCAGCAACTGCTGGAAAGTGTAAAGCCAGCCACGGAGGAAATCACCCATGTTGATCGCGCTCGATCCGAACAACGCGCAGACGACCTATTTTGCACGTGCATCGGATGTGGCGCGGGCTGCGTGGAACCGGGATGGACAAATGGCAGCGGTAGTACGCGGCACAGCGTGACGACCGGCCTTCCTGAAGAACTTCGTACTACTGCCAGCTTTGTTGCGCTCATGGAGCGCGATCGCACGCGCAATCTGCCTTTCAAAGTTCCGCCGGTCCATCGTAGCGGGCTTGAGAATAGTCACAGAGTGATGCCCGTACTGTCGTCATAGTCCCGTCTACAGGAAGCTGTAGCTGACCTATTTTTGATCTAACAGCATTAGCAGTCATTTCTATCGCGTACGACAGAGCTTAATTTCCAACTACCTTCCAAGCCACCGATAGGTTCGACAGTATCCGTTGAAGAGATAAAGATGGGTGGTCCGCCTCTATAATTACCGCGACCTCCCGGCGTTAATCCGATTATGCCGAGAAACCTGAGGTCTTTATAATACTGTGAAACCGGAGGATCGGCGGGGATGGTTTGGAGTTGGGATGGTTCAATATAGATATACCTCTCGAAAGCGGACGGTCTGTCGCTATTACTAAGCGATGAGCCCTGCCTCGCTAGTGCAGTATGTGATACAATGTCTTCCGTGACGCAGTGGTAATCCATCTGTCCTGTCGAGACATGAAAGCGATAAACCCCTGGCTTCATCCCGAAAAAATACGTGTCGCCATCTTCGGAGCGGTAGAGTGTCATCCCAGAGTAGTATGGCTCACCTAATATACCCATCCAATCTCCCGACTGGCCTGCTAGCCAGCTATCCGGACGGAAAACATCGATACGCTCTTCCATTCCCCAACCCCAGGCCATTCGATATTTCACCGCATAACCAGTGTCACCCAGCTCGACGACCGTTGATCTGACTGCAGGCTTCAGTACCAGCCAGTAAAGGCCGCCGACGACGAGTGCAGCGATAGTTAAAATCTTCAAAGGCCGGCGCATTGGTTCTCCTGCTCCTGATTGCATCGTCGCGTTGAGTAGACGACCTGGCTACTTCAATTTAAGCGGGAAAATCTAAAGGCTTTGAGGCAGAGACAGGGTTAAGAGGGGCTGGAGGATGCGGCGTGCGTATTCCAGGTGTTTGTATCAACCCCAGAGATCGTTGGCGGGGAAGTTCAGCGGTACTGACAAACCGTACGCAACAGCTTCTGCGCTGCCAATGAGGCCGACACCGTCCGGATCGATGGCAAGCGCATCAGGCTCCATTTATCGGCTGGGCGCAAACGCTTGAGGCAGCTCGCTACTCAGGCAGGTGCAAGCGCCACCATCAGCCGGGAGGCCGGTCCTTGGTTCACCTCGATGATGGTCGAGACCGACGACTTCACGCCGGTTAGACAAAGCCACGATGCTATCGGCGTCGATCTTGCGACGCTCGCAACCTTGAAACGTGCAGAAGCCGTTGCTGGCCCCGGGGGGAACGCTATGCGTATTGCTACGTACCGCCCCTCGGCAACCCTGTCTGGCCACCTCATGCATGTCGGATCGGTCACTGAAGATCATTACTTTGCCTATTGAACCTCTCTGTGAGACGAACTCAGAGCAAATTGGCCTGTAAAGGGATCACATGAGAGCCGAAACAGAGGTTCTGGGAATGATCGGCAACCAATTTCGGCGCGCCCAGCTGGTAGCGGGTCTGACGCAGGAACAAGTCGCTGATCTCGCCGGCATACCCCGACCTCGCTATCGCGACGTCGAAGCCGGAGCCGCCGTGGCGCGCCACGACACTGATCAATGTTGCAAGGGCGCTTGGCCTGGAGATGATGCTGGTTCCTCAAGCGGTGGTCCCGGCCATCGAGGGCTGCACAGCCCGCAAGATCACAATTTGGTAGTGAGCTTGCCCAGTTTTGCCATGAAGAAGCGCTCGCTCCACAGGTCAAGCGATTTGAGTTCGGCAGGGCGAAGGAAGCGCCGCACATCCTCGGCGGCCGCTTTCCAGTCGATTTTCACAATCGCGGTGGCGAGTGTATCCGTCAACCAGGGCATATCGACGGCGATACTCTCATCGCCCGCCCACGGTCCGGCCTGAATTAGCGCGGAACGCAGCAACGCGAGATTGGGCGCGATCCCCTTGGAGATATACCAGGAGAAATCATACCAGTCCCTGCCTTTGAGAAAGCCGCGACAAAGCAGGGCATGGATCTTGAGCGCGAAATTGGACGGCAGATCCTGATGGTGCACTTCATAATCGGTCGGGAAGTCGAAATAGGTTGTATCTTCACCCGAGCCAGCGGGCGGATTAACATCGATTTCCAGCTTGATGCGGATCGTACGGGGCTTGCCGCTTCCCGAGAAGGACAGGTCAAGCTGGCTTGCGATAGAATCATTTTTGAGCAGTGCCTGACGGATCGTGCTCTGCATCTTTGTTTTAGGCAGAGCGTCGAGTTTTAGTCCGAACTGTTCGAATACCTCGACAAGCACCTTGAGATAGGGCGACCAGTCGAAATCCGGATTGGGCGTACGCAACAGGAAATCGAGAGCTTCGGAAAAGCGCGGCAGACCATGAAGGATACGCAGCGAGGTGCCTCCCTGGAACAGCGCGACGTCGAAGAAATCGCCGCGCCAGAGGGCATAGAGCGCAATCTCCTGAAGGATCTCCTTTACGGCATTCTCCTCTTCGAGCGCGTTCGTCGCCTCGTAGCTGCGGAGCTTGTCCCGGATAATGTCAATCATGGCTGGAAGCCTTTCGGTCCATCGTCACGGCGTCTTCGAATGCCGCGAGGAAGGCGTTCGCCGCCTTGTGCTTGTAGACGGACTTAAGCTTGGCGAAGTCCTTTCGCCCGAGCGCCGCAAGTTCGACCTCGTCGATCCGCATGCCGTGGATAAGCCAATCCATGTTGCTCCAGCTTTCTTTGCGTAGGGCGACGAGATCCATCAGCGCGCGCAGCGGCTGTGCGACGAAGGCTGTGAGCATGCCCATCTCCACCCGGTCGACAGCGGTCAGAAAACGATAGTCGACGGTCGCCAAAGGGTGGAAACCGAACGTCCCGAAGCCAGATGTCTCATAATGCAGTGTCTTGCGGCCGGGCGAGACGCTGGCCGTGGTGAAGACCGCTTCAGGAATCCAGCCATGGTAGACCAGCGCGCTTTCGAACGAGATATAGCTGCCCGGTACAAGGCTCTGAGCCAGGACGAAGGGGTGAACCGCCTCGCTACGATAGCCTTGTCCAAGGACATAAGTGCCACGTTTGACCCGGAGCAGTGAGCCATCCTTGAGTGCGCGATTGACCAGTCCATAGCGACGCGCATCTCCACCACCCAGCAACCGCGCAAGCTGGCGTTCGCTCAGTACATGATTGGCGAGTCCAGCCGCCGTGATCTGTTGCGCCAAGGAGGACATGAAATTCCCAATACTTCTAAATTATGGAAGTTTCAAGAACTTTTTGGCGATATCCGAAGGCAATTCCAGTCTTCAGATCAGCTGCAAATCTGAATCAGTGGTCAGACATGCAGCAAGACGGATGCGACCTTACCCTGTCCCGTGGTGTGGAACGGGCCGGCATCGAGAGGGAAATCGGGCTGTATGGCGAAGGCGCGGGGGTTCTCGATCCATTCGGAACCATAAGCGAAAGTAGAGAGCTGCCGCGGCCCGGCATGGGTGAAACGCAACTGACCCACCGATGTTCGGCCTTCGCCAAACGCAACCTGGGCGACGAAATCGACCATCAGAAGGACACCCCGTCAGGGTCGACAACGTCCTGTCGATCCAGATCTTCTTCCGTCTGAGCCTTCTGCCTTTTCAGCCTTGCCGCGAAGGAGCGGCCCCGCCGCGGTCCGCGCTCCGCTATCAGCGCCAACCCCAGATCGTCCTTGCGGATATCGATCAGGTCAGCGAGCCGCTCCAGAAGGCCCAGCACAACAAGAATGTCGGCTAGCGTTCCAATGGCGACACCGGGATCACCCCGTTCAAGGCGGGCGATGGAACTCGGCGAGGTTCCTGCGCGCACGGCGAGATCCGCCACGGCGATACCACGCCGCAGACGCGCATTGCGGATATCCTGGCCCAGCCGTTCCAGCGCCGGCTTCGCCTTGGGGGAGCTCATCTCAATAATCCATATTTGACTTAAAACATCCAATTAGTTGTCATATATGACGAACATCCGAGGTTAAGAAGTTCATTCCGTGCCCGCCCGGACCAAATCGCCTCGCTTTGGAAACCTGTGAGAGGCGAGCTTGAACTGAGGTGCCGATAGTCTCGATACCCTCAGCCATTGGCGGTCAGTGCCTCGCTATAGCGCCGAATGGCGAGCGAGCCTGCTTCATTTAGCTCTGTATCGCCGCCATGCAACGATAGTGCGAGTTGATTTAAGACAGCGAATATTAGAAGCCGCCCCTTCAGGATCGACGAGTGTCCTCTTGATCGTGCGCCACCCCTGCGACGTGCCACCTTTTAAAACGAGATGCTCACCTCGCGGCGCTGCGTAGAGAACACCCGGCATCCAGGCCATCCTCACTGAAAAAGGCAGAATGATCTCAAAACGAATCAACTTGACGTACAAAGATACGTTTGAGGCTCAATACATTGTCTAGCAAAACATAATATGATACGTATTCAGAACAAATCGACAAAATTGATCTCTAAAGGTATCACATGAGAGCCGAAACAGAGGTTCTGGGAATGATCGGCAACCAATTTCGGCGCGCCCGGCTGGTGGCGGGTCTTACACAGGAACAGGTCGCCGATCTCGCCGGCATATCCCGACCCCGCTATCGCGACGTCGAAACCGGAGCCGCTGCGGCGCGCGCCACGACATTGATCAATGTTGCAAGGGCGCTTGGCCTGGAGATGATGCTGGTTCCTCAAGCAGTGGTCCCAGCCATCGAGGCGCTGCTCAGCCCGCACGGAGAGGACGACCGGCCGGCTTTCAGCCCGCAAGTGGCGGGTTATGATGAATAAAGCCCGCTCCGCCGAAGTCATCCAGTCATTCGATGTCCTCCTCAATGAGGTGAAGGTCGGCACGATCGTCAGGACACCGGGCGACTTCAACGCCTTCAGCTTCGATCCTGCCTACCGCGCGAGCGGAGGACATCCCGTGTTGAGCTTGTCCTTCCGCGCAGCGACGGGAGGATTGCGCAAGGATCCGCGCCCAGTGGCAGGCACATTGCCGGCCTTCTTCGCCAACCTCCTGCCCGAGGACAAACTGCGCGAGGCGATGGAAAAGCATCACGCCCAGACCGTCCGGCCCGGCAATGATTTCGATCTGCTGGCCGCGCTGGGCGCCGACCTGCCAGGCGCTGTGCGGGTTGTCCCGAGTAACGGAGATATCGGCGCTAAAACGGATGCACTGGAGGGCAAGCCGAAAGCGCGCTTTTCGCTCGCCGGCGTGCAAATGAAGCTTTCGGTGATGAAGAACACCGGCAAGGGCGGCGGATTGACAGTGCCGCTCGGGGACAGCGATGGTCAGTACATCGCCAAGTTTCCTTCGACCGCCTTTCCGGGCGTGTCGGAGAACGAGTTCGCCAACCTCGCGCTGGCCACAGCGATCGGCATGGAAGTGCCCGAACGCGAGCTGGTCGGCAAAGACCAGTTCGAGGGTATTCCCGAAGAGTTCGAGACTCTGGCCGAGGGGCTGGTCCTTCTTATCCGGCGGTTCGATCGCGCCGCCGATGCGCGACGAATTCATATCGAGGATTTCGCTCAGGTCTTCGGCATCTATCCGGCACGAAAATACGAAGGCGCGGCCTATCATGATATTGCCGCGGCACTGAATGTGGCAATTTCACCGACAGCGGCGCTGGAGTTCGTCCGCCGCCTGACCCTATCGGTGGTCATGGGCAATGGCGACATGCACCTGAAGAACTGGTCGCTGATCTATCATGGTGACGGCAATTCGCCCGCCTTGGCGCCGATCTACGATGTGCTTTCCACAGTACCCTATATCCCGGCTGACAGTTTGGCTTTGTCGCTCGGCGGCGAACGCGCATTCAAGGCACTGACGCTGCCACGGTGGAAGGCTTTCGCCAATCGGGCGCGACTTCCAGAACCAGCCGTCCTGAAAACTGTCAGCGAAACAGTAAGGCGTATCGATGCGCATTGGTGGAAATTGCCAGAACGCAATGCCATCCCATCGATCGTTCTGGAGCGGATCGACGCCCATGTGAGGACCATGATGCCTGTCCTCTTGGACTGAACACTGTTGATTGCTCCCAGACTACCCGACACCGTAAAACATGAACACAGTTTGATGGATACTAACAACGCAACGACAGCACTTCCACAGACCATTCTGACAATCGGCGCCCGTCCTTGTAGCGAAGGGTTTCAACTACGGTGCCGGTTTCGGTCTCTGCAACTTGCCGCCGCGTTAGCGCAAGTTGCCAGTCTTTTAGGGACGCCATTGGCAGCAAGGCACTTTGTTGCTGCGAGATAGCTTCGCTGCCCACTCTCCCATGCCGGTTGTCCTCGCGCAACAAAGAGGGGCGAACCGCTCCCTGCATGAGCAGCCTATGGCCCGGCAAGTGGTCCCTGATTGCGCTCGCCAGCGTGTTGGCAAGTCCTCTTGCAGACAGTTTGGTCCAGAAGCTCGTCTTGTCTCTTCAGTGGTCTGGGACTTTCATCTTTTTTGTATTATGACGGCACAATGACACGAAAACTGCTTCGCCTCGCGGCCTGGGCCGTCCTGATTGGCCTGATCCTGGCAACCCTTTCCCCGATCTCGGCCCGTCCTCAAAGTGGCCTGCCCGTCAATCTCGAACGGACGATCGCCTTCGTCGTTGCCGGCGGACTTCTGGCAATGGCATATCCAGCACGGATCTGGCTGATCGGCTGCCTGTTGGTTGGTTTCATCTTCAGTCTCGAACTGATGCAGCATCTGACACCGGACCGTCACGGTCATACTGTTGATGCCATTTTCAAGGCCGTCGGAGCAATCGTCGGTATAGCTGCAGGCGCACTGATAGCGACCGTGCCAAAATTGCTTGCAGGCTCGCGAAAGGCCTGACCCGAAGCCCCAATTGAGTACATTCCTCCCCGGGCAGAACAGAAACGTCCGCGATTGCGGTGACGGGACGGTCTCTGTGATCCTGGCGCGATCTGCCCATCAAGCCTAAACTGGCATCTCAACAATCTGGAAGTGGACCGCGACAGGCCGGGCATCAAGACGTAACCAGACATTGTTTCCAACAGGCCGGGCATCAAGGTAAGTCTCCCAGTATGGCGACCGAACAGGTTTACGACTTCATCATTATCGGGGCAGGTTCTGCGGGCTGCGTTATCGCCAATCGTCTGAGTGCCGATCCCGCCACAAGGGTGCTGCTTCTCGAAGCCGGCGGCAGCGATTTCAATTTCTGGATCCGCATGCCGATCGGCTATGGCAAGACATTCTATCACCCCAGGCTCAACTGGCGTTATCAGACAGAGCCGGATGCCGGATTGGCCGGACGATCAGCCTACTGGCCGCGCGGCCGTGTCATTGGAGGGTCGAGTTCCATCAATGCGATGGTCTATGTCCGGGGGCAACATGAGGATTTCGATGCCTGGGCAGCGCTTGGAAACCCTGGCTGGTCGGCAGCAGACGTTTTTCCCGTCTACAAGCGCATGGAAGACAATCTCGAAGGTGGAAATCACTGGCGGGGAACAGGCGGACCGTTGACAATCACCAGCATGAAAGGGTCGGTCCATCCACTTGCCGACGACTACCTGAACGCAGCGGCAGCCGCCGGCATCGCCACCAATGCCGATTATAACGGCGAGACGCAGGAAGGCGCCAGCATCTATCAGGTCACCACACGCAAGGGCCTGCGCTGCTCGTCGGCTGATGCCTATCTGCATCCGGCACGAGGCCGTCACAATCTCGACATTTGCCCCCATGCCCATACTACGCGGGTGCTTTTTGATGGCAGACGGGCTGTCGGTGTCGAATTTGTGAGAGGCGGCAGCAAGATAATCGCAAGGGCCAACCGGGAAGTGATACTGTCTGCCGGTGCCGTCAATTCGCCGCAGATCCTGATGCTGTCGGGGATTGGTGATGCCGCACACCTGTCATCACTTGGCATACCGACTGTCCAGCACGCACCCATGGTCGGCCAGAACCTGCAGGATCATCTTGGCTTCGATTATGTCTACGAATGCACGCGCCCGACATTGAATGATGTCCTGCGACCATGGTGGGGTCGACTGGGTGCCGGTCTCCAGTATCTTCTGACGCGCAAGGGTCCACTGTCTCTCAGTGTCAATCAAGCCGGTGGCTTCACCCGTAGCTGTCCGGATCGTGATCGTCCTGACATCCAGCTCTATTTTTCTCCTCTCAGTTACACGCGTGCCGTTCCCGGCAAGCGGGCGCTCATGCGCACCGATCGCTTCTCCGGCTTCATGCTAGGAATTTCCAATTGTCATCCCAAAAGCCGCGGCGAGATTGTCCTTGGCACTACCGATCCTTTCGCACCACCTGTGATCCGCCCGAACTACCTTTCGAGTGAAGACGATCTCGATGTCCTCTTGCAGGGCGCCCGGATCCTGCGCCGGATCGCGGCACAGCCCCCCCTCGCCGGCCTCATCAAACGCGAAGTTCTGCCCGGGCCGTCTATTGAAAGCGACATGGAAATGATCGCCGACATTCGTGCCCGAAGCGGATCTGTCTTTCATGCCTGCGGAACCTGCACAATGGGCCGGGACCCGGAAAATTCCGTCGTCGATGCGCGCCTGAAGGTCCACGGGACAGAGGGCCTTCGCGTGGTCGACGCCTCTGTCTTTCCCCTGATCCCGTCCGGCAACATAAATGCACCATCAATCATGGTCGGGGAGCGGGCTTGCGACTTCATTACGCAGGACTGGCAATCCTGATCGGACTTCAGCGAAGATGAGCGTCACTGTTCATCGCGCATCGTGCGCAGGAGATTGCCAAAATCCCTGATGGCTGCTTCGGTCACCCGTGCCGAAACTGCACTGAAGCCCAGGATGAGACCCTTCTGCCTTGCCGGTTCCAACGAAAACCGGCTGAGTGGAGATACGATGATACCGCGTTCAAGAGCACGCGTTGCGACCGCACGTTCGTCCAGACCGCCATGGAGGCGCCCGACTGTCTGGAAGCCTGTCGTGGTCGGTTCGATGTCGAGCAGTCCGTCGAGATGTTGTGCCGCAGCACCGATGAGGGCCGCATGCCGCTCGGCATAGACACGGCGCATGCGGCGCAGATGCGCATTGAAATGCCCCTCTTCCATGAACCGCGCCATGATCGATTGCAGGCTTGAGGGAGCTCCCTGCATCGTCGCCCCCGCAATCCGGCGGAAGATCTTGGCAAGGCCAGGTGGCGCCACGACATAGCCGAGCCTCAAGGCTGCAAACATGACCTTGGAGAAGGTCCCGACATAGATGACGCGGCCGGTGGTATCGACACTTTTCAGGGTCGGAGCCGGATGGCCGGAATAATAGAATTCGCCGTCGTAGTCGTCCTCGATGATCCACGCGCCGCAGCGTCCGGCTGCGTTGAGGAGGTCCAGTCTGCGGCCAAGCGACATCGTCATTCCAAGCGGGTGCTGACGCGCCGGGGTGACGAACGCCATGCGAAATTCCGGGCATATCTTGAGACCCGCGGCAACATCTATGCCCTGGTCGTCAACCGGCACCGGCACAAGGCGTGCACCGCTTGACACGAGACTGTTTCTTGCACCGATCGGTCCGGGATTTTCAAACCAGACCTTGTCACCCGGGTTGAGCAGCATCTGGCCGATCCGGTTGAAGGCATCCTGCGCGCCATTGAAGATGAAGACATCGTCCGGGTCGCAGATCACACCGCGATTGGCCTTCAGGTGATAGGAGATCGCGCGACGCAGTTCGAAAAGCCCGACCGGATCCGGATAACCGAGAACAAGGTGGCGTGACTGGCGCCAGTATTGCGCCGAAAGCCGTGCCCAAAGCCCCATCGGAAATTCGTCATTTGCCGATAATCCGGTCACGAACGGGCGTGGAACCTGTGGGTGAGACAGACGGGGAAAATACTGTTCGGAAGCGTCGATACTGAGGCTTGCAAGCCGTGGTGGCGTGGTATCGACGGCCTCCGCCACCGGCTGCACCTGGATCGGACGTTCCTGTTCGAGCGTCTCACTGACATAGGCCCCGGAGCCGACACGGGCGTAGATCAGTTCTTCCGCCATCAATTGCTCGTAGACGGTCACCGCAGTGGTGCGCGAAACGCCCTGATCCTTGGCAAAGGTACGGCTGGATGGCAGGCGTTCGCCCGGCGCCAGACGACCCGACAGGATGAAGTCGCGCAATCCGCTTGCCAACTGGGCAGTCACCGAGATCGTCTCGGTCCTGTCGACCGGGATCGGCGGGATCAATGCACCGCCGGCATATTTCACCATTTCCAGCTGCCCTGAATAACATGCGCACCTTACTGGTATGACAACTAATCCAAAATGGACCTTAGTTAAAGGCCAGTTTCAGATCACTGTGACGGGACTGAAGCAGCGGACTTCTTCCGCAATGCGGGGTTCTTCGGCGATGAAACTGAAGTCGATCGAGACATTTTCGACACGCCATGTCGGCTTCGTTCGCGTCACCGACGAGGACGGCACAAAGGGCTGGGGCCAGTTGTCGACCTATAATTCGGACATTTCCTCACAGGTCCTGCATCGCCAGGTCGCCCCCTGGACGCTCGGCGTCGAAATCATTGACCTGGACGATCACCTGGATCTCTTGACCGAGCGTGAGCACAAGTTTCCCGGCTCATACCTTCGCCGGGCCATCGGTGGCCTCGATACGGCCATCTGGGATCTGCGTGGCAAACAGGCCGAAAAGCCGGTTGTCTCACTGCTTGGTGGCACGCCCGGACCATTGCGCGCCTATGCCTCATCGATGAAACGCGACATCACCGCGCAAGATGAGGTTGAGCGTTTCAAACAGTTGCGCCAGGATTTCGGTTTTGATGCCTTCAAGTTTCGCATCGGGGCAGAAGTCGGCCATGACAGGGATGAGTGGCCAGGCCGTACAGAAGAAATCATTCCGGCGGTCGCAAAAGCCTTCGACCCGGGCGTCGCACTCCTCGCAGATGCCAACTCGTGCTATTCGCCTGAGACGGCCATCAGGGTCGGGCACCTCATGGAAGACCACGGACTGGTCCATTTCGAAGAACCCTGCCCCTATTGGGAACTGGAGCAGACAAAGCGTGTCACCGACGCACTCGATATCGCCGTAACCGGCGGTGAGCAGGATTGCGACCTGACGATCTGGCGACGCATGATCGACATGCACGCCGTCGACATCGTTCAGCCGGATATCCTCTATCTTGGCGGGATCAACAGGACGCTGAGGGTTGCGCGCATGGCAAAAGCTGCGGGCATGCCGGTGACGCCTCATAGCGCCAATCTTTCGCTCGTCACGCTCTTTACCATGCACTTCCTGCGCGCCATTGATAACGCCGGAGACTATCTCGAACTTTCGATCGAAGGTGCCGATTACTACCCGTGGCAGTACGGACTGTTCCGCAATGACCCCTACCGGGTAAGCGACGGGAAGGTCACCGTTACGGATGCTCCAGGCTGGGGTATCGAGATTGATCCCGAATGGCTGGCCAAGGCCACCTATCAGATCAGCGAACTGGATTGACATGACGAACAGAGCAGATAGCCTCGCGGCGGAATATCTCGACAATGGCAGCCTTGAGGGCCTGCCCGACGGCCATTTCATCGAGGGAGGCTTTACACCTTCCGTCAGTGGCAAAACGATGGAGAGCTTCGATCCGGGTCTTGCGCGCGCCTATCACAGCTTCGCAGCCGGCGATGAAGACGACGTCGACAAGGCGGCACGGTCCGCCTCCAGGGCTGGCCGCGAATGGGCAAGGGTTCGCCCATCGGTTCGCGGCGCGATCCTGGCAAAGGCTGCTGAACTTTTACGCGAGGAAGCGCCGCGTTTCGCCGTGGTCGAGAGCCTCGACAGCGGCAAGCCGCTTCAGGAGGCGGAAGGCGACGTCGCCGGTGCCGTGCGCACGTTCGAATACTATGCTGCGGCTGCCAACACGCTTCAGGGCGACAGCTTTCCGCTTGGACAGGACCATATCGGTTACTCGATCCTTGAGCCGGTTGGTGTCACCGCGCACATCATTCCGTGGAATTTTCCGTTGTCGACCGCAGCACGCGGTATCGCACCCGCACTGGCCGCAGGTTGTTCGGTTGTCGCCAAGCCGGCCGAGCAGACACCCATGACGGCACTTCTGCTCGCAGAACTTCTTTATCGCGCAGGTCTTCCCGCCGGAACCTGCAATGTTGTCACCGGCACGGGTATCAAAGCCGGTGCACCATTGGTTCGCCATCCCGCCATCCGTCACGTCACATTTACAGGCTCGGTCACAACCGGCATCAACGTCATGCAGGAGGCTGCACCCAATGTGACACGGGTTCTTCTGGAACTTGGCGGAAAGTCGCCGGTCATCGTGATGGCCGACGCCGATCTCGACCAGGCCGTCGATGGCATCCTCGGGGCCATATTCGAAAATGCCGGACAGATCTGCTCGGCCGGGTCACGTCTCGTCGTGGACCGGAAGATCCATGACGTCCTTCTCGAGCGGCTGGTCAAGCGCGCCCGCATGTTGAAGATCGGACATGGCCTGAAGCGATCTCCGTTCGGCCCGCTCAATTCCGCCGAGCATCTTTCCCGTGTCAACGCCCATATAGATGGCGCACGCGAACGCGGTCTATCGATCGTTACCGGCGGTCACGCCATCCGTGATCCCCTGACGGATCAGGGATGGTTCTTCGAGCCGACGATCATTGACGCAGCACCCGCGCACGACCCCGTCGTGCAGCAGGAGATTTTCGGTCCTGTCCTGGTGGTTCAGCCATTTGACGATGACGATGAGGCACTGTCACTTGCCAACTGTACCGACTACGGTCTGGTGGCAGGCATCTATACGCGCGACTTTGCAACCGCACATCGCCTTGCACGCGATATCGACGCAGGACAGATCTACATCAACGAGTATTTTGCCGGCGGCATCGAAGTTCCCTTCGGCGGCAACAAGATGTCCGGTTTCGGCAGGGAAAAGGGCCTTGCGGCTTTGGAAGCCTATTCACGGGTCAAGAGTGTCGCCGCCAGGATCGGAAAGTAGAAAGACATGGAGACCGTCTTCACCCCTGACGCGAAGATGACACCCTATTGGTGGGAAACGTCCCCGCGTCCAACGACCGACCAGGGACAGCTTGCTTCGCAAACCGATATCCTTGTTATCGGATCAGGCTATACCGGTCTGCACGCGGCCATCGAACTTGCGCGCGGCGGCCGCAAGGTCCTTGTCGTGGACGCAAGTGAAATCGGTTTCGGTTGTTCCACCCGCAACGGCGGACAGATCAGCACATCGGTGAAGCCCGGCTTCGAACAGCTCGCAAAACGCCATGGCGAGGCAACAGCCCGCAGGATCTTCGAAGATGGTCGACGCTCCCTGAAATGGACCGAGGAATTCATCCGTGCCGAAGGCATTTCATGTGACTTCAAAGTTGTCGGCCGCTTTCATGTTGCGCACAATCAAAGGGCCTTCAACGATCTGGTCGCATCAATCAGGAACCAGCCCCGGGGTCTTGAGGTCAAGGCGTTTCCTGTTTCGCGCTCACAACAGGCAGGCGAACTCGGCAGTGACGTCTATCATGGCGGCGTCATCTTCGAAGAACATGCGTCCCTTGATCCCGGCCGCTACCATGCGGGTCTTGTCACGCTGGCCCGTGAGGCCGGTGTCGCCTTCGCGTCATCATGCAAGGTCACGAATGTCGAACGGTCACAAGGGCGCTTTCGTGTTGAAACCGTCCGTGGACCTATCGAGGCAACAAATGTCGTCCTGGCTACCAACGGCTATAGCGGTCCTTTGTCACGGTGGCATCAGCGTCGCATCATTCCGATCGGAAGCTATATCATCGCGACCGAGGAACTGCCCGAAGAACTGATGGATGAATTGATCCCGAAGAACCGTATCGTTTCCGATACGCGACGGGTGCTCTGCTATTTCCGCGCCTCACCCGACCGACGGCGCCTTCTCTTTGGTGGCCGCGTCAGCTCGGGCGAAACCGATCCTGGCCGAAGCGGCCTGTTGCTCTACCGCGAGATGATCAACCTCTTTCCGCAGTTGCGCGGCTACAAGGTCAGTCATTCCTGGATGGGCTATGTGGGCTACACGTTCGACACACTGGCCCATACGGGTCAAAATGACGGCATCCACTACGCGATGGGCTATTGTGGTTCGGGTGTCGGCATGGCGGGCTATCTTGGCATGCGGATTGGCCAGACGATCCTCGGCAAGGCAGAGGGACATACGGGTTATGGAGAGACCCAGTTTCCGTCGCGCACCTACTACCATGGCAATCCATGGTTTCTCAAACCGGCCGTCCACGTCTACCGGCTGCGAGATCGTCTGGGCATCTAGGGAGGAGAAAATGCTCAAACTGGACTTCCATAATCGCAAGAATGGATATTTCATGATATCCAGTTTGGGCGTCCAATACGCCAATGGCGTCGTTGGCTAGCCGGGGAGGAAGAAAGGCGGGCGCATGCTGTCAATCGCAAAGGATTGCAGCGTCGGGAAATGGCAATGACGAAAACATACAAATGATTGTCACGACAGAGGAGAGAACAATGGGAAAACTGGGAAAAAGACTACTGGGTGCCACGGCGATGGTGCTTGTCGCCGCAGCTTCCGGCGCGCAGGCAGAGACGCTTCGGCTTCTGACCTGGGGAAGCTATGCGCCTGAGGAACTGGTTCGCAAATTCGAAAAAGAAAACCCTGACATCAAGGTTGAGGTCACATTTTCCAACAATGAGGAAATGATTGCCAAGCTGCGCGCCACGGGCGGAACCGGCTATGACCTGGCGCAGCCAAGCCATGACCGCATCTATGCGGCGCAACTGGAATACAATATCTACAAGCCACTTGATCTCAGCAAAATCAATGTGGATCAGATGGCACCAAATCTGGTCGAGGGCGTGAAGGCCAACACCACCATTGAGGGAGAGGTTTATGCCGTTCCGCATCAGTGGGGCACCTCCGGAATCATGGCCAACATGAAGGAAGCCCCCGATGCCAAGGGTTGGGGCGACCTTTGCGATCCGCAATACAAGGGTCGCACATCCATGCGGCTTCGCCGCACAATTCTGCTTGGAACGGCATTTTCGATGGGCATCAATCCCTTCGAACTTTACGCCGACACAGCTGCCTACCAGGACATGCTCGACAAGGTGACCGAGAAGCTGATCGCGTGCAAGGACATCATCAAGACCTACTGGACAGGCGGCGACGACCTGTCTGCCCTGATGCTGTCCGGCGAAGTCATCGTTTCCGAAACCTGGGATTCGACCGCCTTCAAGCTCTATTCGGAGAACCAGGATATCGTCTTCGTCCCGCCTGAAACAGGTGCACTTGCCTGGATCGACACCTTCGCCATCCCGCGTGGCGGCGAGGCAGACGATGCGGCCTACAAATGGATCAATTTCGTGATCCAGCCTGAAAACGTGAAGATCATGTCGGCATCGACCGGTGCTCTGGCGGCGGTTCCAAATGCCACCGAACTTCTGCCCGACGACAAGCAGGCCGCAGTCAAGGCTGCCTTCACGCAGGAGGCCATCGACAACCTGAAATTCTTCGCCAACATCCCGCCGGGGATCGAGGATATGGAAGGCATTGCGCTCGAACGCATCAAGGCGGCATCCAACTAGCCCGTCTCAAGCGTTGACCAGGCGGCCGGGACGATTGTCGTTCCGGCCTCTTCAGAAATGAAAGAAGCGCGATGTATGATCTGAGTTGTGCCAGCGTGACGAAGAAATTCGGCGCGTTTACTGCTGTGTCGGAAGTATCCCTGGACATTCCGTCCGGTTCGTTCTTTTCCATACTGGGGCCGTCCGGATGCGGAAAGACGACATTGATGCGAATGATCGCAGGCTTTGAGACACCAAGCTCTGGCGACATCCGCATCAAGGGTGAAAGCGTGCTTGAGCTCGCGCCAAATCGGCGCAACGTCAAGATGGTCTTCCAGCATCTGGCCCTCTTTCCGATGATGAATGTGGGCGAAAACATTGCCTACGGACTGCGTTGCAGAGGTGACGCCAAGGCCGACATTTCGCGCAAGGTCGCCCGTGTGCTTGAACGGGTTGGCCTGCCGGGCGTCGAAGACAAGCGGATCAGTCAGCTGTCTGGTGGACAAAAGCAACGCATCGCGATTGCGCGCTGCATGGTGCTTGAGCCCGATGTCCTGCTCCTTGATGAACCGCTCGGTGCTCTTGATCTCAAGCTGCGCGAACACATGAAGATCGAACTGAAACAGCTGCAGCACCAGTTCGAGACAACCTTCCTCTATATCACCCACGACCAGTCGGAAGCGCTTGTCATGTCCGATGCGGTTGCCGTGATGAATGGCGGTCGCTTCGAACAGATTGCAAGTCCGCGTGAACTCTATGATGCACCTGTTTCCGGCTTCGTTGCGGGCTTTGTCGGTGACGCGAACTGCCTGGCCGGGACAATCACCGATATTCGCGACGGTCAGGCAAGCGTTGATCTGGACGGAGGTGGAACCGTTATCGGGCGTCTGCTGGATGGCAGCAGGACGGGTGATGCGGTGGAGGTCTTCTTGCGGCCGGAAGCATTGTCCCTTGGCGGGTCGTCGACCGGCAGCGAACTTGCCGGCAGTATCGACAGTCTGCTTTTCAACGGGGCCAATTCCCGCATTCTCGTGAGAACGGATAGTGGTCAGTTGATGGAGGTCGCTGATCCAGCCACGGCCGACAGCGTCAACAAGGGAGCGACCGTAAAGGTTTCATGGCAGCCGGACAATGCGCGCATATTCGCCCGGAGAACCTTCTGATGGGACGCGACGCCGGCAAACTCTCTCTCATCCTGTTGATGGCACCTTTTGCCCTGTGGATCATTCTCCTGATCATCGTGCCCCAGATCGGCATCGGTTATGTCTCCTTGCGCGAAAAGGTCGGTTTCAACCAGTATGAATACGGATTTTCCAATTATGTGGCCTTCTTCAGCGAACCGATCTACCGCAATACCCTTCTGCGTACCGCCTGGATCTCCATCCTGGTCACGGTGCTTGCGCTGATCATCGGATTTCCCGTCGCCTACTACATTGCCAAGATGGCGAGGCAGCGCAGCCGCGCGGCACTGTTCCTCATGTGTCTCATTCCGTTGTGGGTCAGCGACCTTGTGCGCGCCTACGGCTGGATCGTCTTGTTGCGCGAGACCGGCATCGTCTCGACCACGCTGGTAAGCCTCGGCATCTTCGCGAGCCCCGTCGAAATGCTCTATAACGATGTCACGGTCATCATCGGTCTTGTCTACACGGTCATCCTGTTCATGATCGTGCCGCTCGTGTCGACCCTGCAGGGGATGGATGATGCCATGCTTGAGGCAGGATACAATCTGGGCGGCTCGCGGCTGACGGTGTTTCGCCGCATCATCGTGCCCTATGCGATGCCCGGTATCGTCTCGGGCTGCATCATCACCTTCATGCTTGCCGCCGGCAGCTATCTGACGCCGATCCTGCTCGGCGGAAAGAATTCAAGCTGGTTCACCGAACAGATCTACAGCCAGTTCATCACCCGTTACAACTGGGAAGCCGGCGCGACATTCGGCGTGCTCCTGCTTGCCTTCACCTCCCTTGTCGTCTGGGCAGGGCTGCGGCTGACTGGCCAGAGCCTCGCCACGACCATTGCCAAGGAGTAAGCCCGATGCGCACCCCGGCCCACCTCTTGTGGATCTACCGCGCCTATGTGGTGATCTTCTTTCTCTATCTTGTGGCACCGCTTGTTGCCGCCGGTGCCTTTGCGTTCAATGATTCACTTTTTCCGTCGCTACCCTGGAAGGGCTTTACGTTCGACTGGTTCTTTTCTGAAAACGAACCGAAACTCGGTCTCTTTCATGATGACCGCCTGCTCAGAGGTCTTGGCAATTCCACCTATATCGGCCTGATCGTTGCGGCTCTCTCCGTCGGCGCCGGCACCTGCAATGCCTTCCTGTTCACGCGCAAGGATTTTCCGTTCAAGTCCGTCCTCTACATCCTCATGGTAGTGCCATTGGTCATACCGGGGGTCATTCTCGGCATCTCGATCCTTGTCTTTGCATCGATGATCGCCAATTTCGCCGACAAGGAGCTAGGGTTTTTCCTGACCTGGCTCAGGCCTGGCATTCCGCTGGTCGTGCTCGGTCAGTTCTCCTTCCTGACAACCATTACATCGCTCGTGATTGCAGCCCGGCTGCAAAAATTCGACATCGCCCTGGAAGAAGCCGCCCTCAACCTCGGCGCCAGCAGACTTCGGGTCCTGATGACGGTTACATTTCCGTTTCTTCTCCCGGCCCTTTTTTCAGCCTTCGTTGTCGCTTTCCTCGTCTCTTTCGAAAACTTCAACACGACCTTGATGCTCGTCGGTTCAGATGCGCCATTGACGGTCACCATGTATGACCGAATGGTGAAGGTCGGCTCGACACCGGTCCTCAACGCCGTGTCCGTCGTCTTGATGCTTGGTTCAGGACTGCTGGCTCTCCTCAGCGTCGTCGTCCAGCGGGAGCGCCCACAGGAATAGATACGTGATCGGCTGGCCTGGCGCCCGTCAGCCAGCCGTGGAAAATATCGCGCAAGGGTAGTCACTCTTACGTTTGATCATTGTCTTGCAACCGACACCGTCCATTTTCAGATCACGGTGCCCTTGCGCATGACTGTCCTGGGACAACGCCATAGCAGCCATGACGGCCGACGCCCGCCTGTCCCGGGCAACGGCAGTTGCAAACGATCCTTTGCCCTGGTGAACCCCTGTTGGATCGTGGTCGAAACGTGGGCGTTCAAAGGATATGCTTGTCATGCCGGAAGAGTGAAACGGAGGCAGGCGTCTGCAATCGGGAAGGCGAAGATCCTCCAGACTGTCGAAAGGAAAACCGATGAACATTCGTGACGACTTCACACAACCTGTCATCGTTCAGGCACAAAGCCTTGAATGGGTTGCAAGCCCGGTGGCCGGTGTTGACCGGCGCATGCTGTTTCGCATCGGTGGCGAAGTTGCACGCGCAACCTCGATTGTCCGCTACGCGCCAGGCAGTGCCTTTCCAAGGCACATCCATGGCGGCGGCGAGGAGATCCTCGTTCTTGATGGCACGTTCCAGGACGAGCATGGTAATTACCCTTCCGGCTGCTATTTTAGAAATCCTCCGGGAACCTCGCATATTCCCGCATCTGCGGAAGGCTGCACCATCTTCGTGCGGCTTTGGCAGTTCCGCGAGGCCGACAAGCAGCAGATCGTGCGCCAGCTGGGAGATGGAGACAATGCCGATCCGAGAGCGGGTGCGACGCGCGCCATGATCCTCTTTGACGATGACTATGAGAAGATCAGCATGGAAGACTGGGCCCCCAATTCAGCCATCGAACTTGCCAATGGGCGCGGCCTGGAATTTCTTGTTCTTGCTGGCGACATGGCCATTGGCAACAAGACGCTCGGTCCTCAAAGCTGGGGCCGGCTTCCCGCCGGAACCAGGCTTCGAGCAGATGTCGGGCCGCAAGGGGCACGTGTGTGGATCAGGGACGCACCCCTCCTCCACCCTGGCGTCTGCAAGATGGCCTGAAGGGTTCCCCATCCAGGCAAAGGATTGCCGCAAGACCCGTCTTTTTCTACTCAGAGGGAAAAAAGAATAGAGACAGTATTGGGGTGCCGAAAGTCTCCGCTACACGGCGCGTATCGGTGCGCGATCGATCTTCAGTGCCGACGTGATGCGCGGCGTTGGTTGCGGTAGCACTTCAAGATTGAGCTGCTTGACGAAGAGTTTCTGCTCGGCAACAGTTTCGTATGTCGGGTGAAGATGAGTATCCGTCTATTCCGTCGTCGGGAACTGGACATCAAGCGTCTGGGCTGCACCCAGTTTGTTCAGTAGAGCTTGCCGGAGTTTGGGCGATGACGGATTGAAGAACGCGGCGTATCGAGTGGGTATACGCTTATGACAACGAATAGCAGCATTTTATCATTTCCACATCCAGAAACGCTCGATGGTCCCCTGACATCTCCTGCGTGAGGGTGCAGGTCGTCTTTTGACGAAGACTGTCGAGGCTGAGGCCAAAGCCTTTCTGGCGGCGAAGGCCGAGGAACGACTGTCCGGGCATCCGGTTGTTAAAGGAAATGCGGTGAACGCGTGCGGCGATCGCCATATCTTCGGGCTCGAGGCGGCGCTAGCCGGACTTTTCTTCCATCATGCATATAGGCCGAACCCTTGCATCAGGCGCCTGGTGGAGAAATCGGGATTGCGGGAGGTGAATACTGCAATGTCCGGTTCAAGCGATTGGATGTCCCCTGGATCTCGGGCCTGCGGCAAAAGTGACAGAGCACGTCTTGCAATGGCTTCAGCCGGATCGATCCAGTCTACCGGCCAGGGTGCAGTCTTGCGCATGCGGTTGACGAGAAAGGGGTAATGCGTACAGGCAAGCACGACAATGTCCGTGCGCCGGCCATCCTGGTCGATAAAGCATGGAGCAATTTCGCGTTCGACCGCTCTCTCATCGACAAACCCGTCACGCATGTAGGTTTCCGCAAGTCCCGCCAGACGCTCACTGCCGACAAGACGGACATGCACCCGTGATGCCCATTCTCCGATGAGATCACGTGTATATTGCCGCTTCACGGTACCAGGTGTCGCAAGCACAGACACAAGGCCGGACCGGGTCCGTTCTGCCGCTGGCTTGATTGCCGGCACCGTCCCGACAAACGGCGTATCCGGAAACACGTCCCGCAGATCAGCGAGAACCAGTGTTGAAGCCGTATTGCAGGCAATGACCGCAATCACTGGATTATACTTGACAATAAGATCATGGAAGAGCCCGACGATCCGATCGCGCAAATGGTCTTCCTGCCACCCGCCATAGGGAAAGCCGGCATCGTCAGCGACATAGACGAAGCGACGATCAGGCATGAGAACACGCGCTTCGCGCAGGACGGTCAGTCCACCGATGCCGGAATCAAAAACCAGAACAGGCCTCTGGTCAATTTCCGCGCTTGCCACTTTCGGCATCGTCACCGCGCTCCTCTTCAGTCAACGGCTTTGGCCGGCGCCGCGGGAAACGGTCGAGGGAAGAGATCACGCCCCGCAACACGCTGATTTCCTGTTCGCTGAACCCTCGCCGAGAAATGACAGCGCGGAGATTGTCGACCATTTTCGGCTTTTTCGCGGGTGGATGAAAATAACCTCGCGCGTCAAGTGCTTCTTCCAGATGCTCGAAAAGGCCATAAACCTGATTCTTGGTCGATGGTCGCTGGGCAACGGGTTCAAAAGCTGTCTGAGCCAGATCTTCCAGTTCCGTTTTCATCCACTCATAAGACATCAGGAGAACCGCCTGGGCGATGTTGAGCGACGCAAATGCGGGATTGACGGGAAAGGTGACGATTTCGTCGGCAAGCGCCACTTCCTCATTGGTCAGCCCCCAGCGCTCCCGTCCGAACAGGATGCCTGTCTTTTCGCCGGACTTGAACTTGTCACGCAGCGTTTCAGCGGCAATAACGGGCGAGCGGACGGGCTTGAAACCATAACGTTCGCGCGCCGTTGTCGCATAGACAAAGTTCAGGTCGCCGATGGCATCTTCGAGCGTGTCGAAAACACGGGCAGCATCGATCACATGATCCGCCTTGGAAGCGGCAGAACGCGCCTTCTCGCTCGGCCAGCCATCGCGCGGGTTGACGAGACGAAGCTCTGCCAGACCGAAATTGGCCATCGCGCGTGCCACCATTCCGATGTTTTCGCCAAGTTGCGGTTCGACGAGGACAATGGCTGGTCCTTCCGCGATAAGCGCGCGTTCGCTGTTCGTGCCTGACATTGACTGTTCCGTTGCGTTCAAGGCCGCAATAAACCGCATCAGATCAATCGGCAAGTAGGCGCGCGTCCGACCGGCAGTCGAACCAATCAAACGGCATCGGCCGACATGGCACATTCCAGTGTCTCGCCTCCGATGCGGATCACCGGGCAATATTGATCTTTTTCATCCGTTTCCTAAATAGCGGTGAGGACACAAAGGGTAGACCTCTTATTTGCCATTAGTCACATGTAGGATGAGGCATGCATTGTCTGGATCCAGCAGGCACGTGGGTAATCAACAATGTCTTCTAATGTGAAAACAACCGATCAGATACAATCCTTGATCCTCTCTGAAACAGACCAGCCAGATAGAACTGCCGTCAAAGCAGATATTCCAGCCTTGCCGGACATTCTCCGGTTCTTGCCGGAAGCGGTCTACCTGACGGATGCGAGCGGGCGGATTTCCTACTTCAATGATGCCGCAGCAAAACTGTGGGGCCAATCTCCACAGCTTGGCCGAACCAGGTTTTGTGGAGCATGGAAACTGTTCACGGTCGATGGCCGACCGCTGCCCCAGACGCAATGCCCGTTGGCAATCGCGCTGAAGGAGCGTCGTCTCAACCGGGGACGGGAGGTTATTGTCGAAAGACCGGATGGAAGCCGGGCCACTATATTGACGTTTCCAACGCCATTGTTCGATGACGACGGAAATTTGACTGGGGCGGTCAACATCCTGATTGATGTCACGCATCGTTCCGCCCTGTTTGAAGAGGCGCAACGTTTTACCGCAATCGTCGATTCATCGGATGACGCAATCCTGACAAAGGATCTGAATGGCACAATCATGAGCTGGAACCAGGGGGCGGAGCGGCTCTTCGGGTACCGCGCCGATGAAATCATCGGAAAGCCGGTCACCACTCTCATGCCGTCAGATCGGCATGACGAGGAGCCGAACATCCTTTTGCGAATTCGGACCGGCGAGAAGATTGATCATTATGAGACGGTCCGTCGTCACAAGGACGGTTCACTGATCGAGATTTCACTCACCGTGTCCCCGATCCACAATCGTGAGGGGAAAATCATCGGGGCATCAAAGATTGCCCGCGACATTACCGAGCGGCGGCGTGCGGAAGAACAGCAGCAACTGCTCATCAGGGAGATGAACCATCGGATCAAGAACCTGTTCACGCTTGCTGCAAGCGTCGTCTCGCTCAGCGCACGATCAGCCGGATCCGTCAAGGAACTCACATCGGCGGTCCTGGCGCGCCTGAATGCTCTGGCGGTTGCAACCGACCTGACTATCCCGGACAGATCAACCCCTCAAGGAGCACAGAATGCTTCGTCACTGCACGAACTGATCAGACTGGTGACCGCCCCATATGGGGCTAGCGAGATGGAAAATGATGCCCCCAGGATCAGTATTTCCGGGCCTGACATTTCACTTGTCGGCTCCTCCGTGACCAGTTTCGCCCTGCTGCTGCACGAATTTGCGACCAATGCCACCAAATACGGAGCACTTTCATCGCCACAGGGCACCGTCGAAATCCAGTGCGACACGACGCGTGATCTCTTTACGCTTTCATGGATTGAAAGAGGTGGTCCTGTCGTCGAACATAGCGGCGAACACGAAGGATTCGGATCCGTGCTTGGCCGGGCAACAGTGAGCGGGCAGCTCGGCGGTGAAATCCATCGACAATGGAGACCTGAGGGCCTGGTCATCAATCTCAATGTAGACCTGCGCCGAGTGCAGGGATAACCGGGCGCATCGGCCCGATCATCCTCTTGCGCTCAATATGTGACGCAATCACTCAAGACGCGCCGGACCAGGCGAGAAGGACAGCAAGGAAGACAAATCCCACGAGACCTGCAACAAAGATTATCCGGCGCAAGCGCGTGCGCAGGATGATCTCGCCGCCGCGCGCCTGGTCAGCCAAAATTTGCTTCTGGTTCTCGCCCTTGTTGCTGGTCGAGATTTTCTTCATCATGCTTTCCTCGGCCCGCTGCAATACCAAGCAGTCACCTGGGTGTGACATATTTTTTCGGCTGGTCGTTTTCATCCGGATTGGGATCCGGCACCTCGTCCGGCAGCCGTTTCGGGTCAGGTTCCTTTACCGGAGTAACGGGAACTGTCGGCGGAGGGACACCGGGAACTGGTCCCGGGTCCGGGTTCGGTTCTACCGGTGAGATGGGCATTGCCTTGCCTTTCATTCAATGTGAAATCAGCCCGCCAAACATGCCGACCAGCCAGGAAATCGCAGTCTGAAAGGCTTGTTGCGGCGCTGATAACATGGTCGGTCAGTGCGCGTGCGGGCCGCCCGGCTCGGAGATCTTTTTCAGTCCTGCGCCAGCTGCCTGCTTTTCAGCCAGGGCCGCATCTCCGATCGAGACCACTCCCATGAGCTCCTTGCTGCGATTGACGACGGGAAGCCGACGGACCTTGATCTTGCCCATGTTGCGGGTGATTTCCGAAATGTCTTCATCTTCGAAACAGTATTTGACATCACGCGTCATCACTTCGCGAACCTTCGCATCACTGCTCATTTTGTCGGCGACAGCCCGAACCACGATGTCTCGGTCGGTAATGGTTCCAATCAGTTGATCGCCTTCGCCGACAGGCATGAAGCCAATTTCCTTAGCCGCCATGATCTGCGCGATCTCGGAAATCGTCTGCTGTGGGTTGGCAATCTCGACATCGCGAGACATGATATCGGAGATCTTCATCATTCTTCTCCTTGCATTGTGACGCTTGCGTTGCGGCAAAGCGCCTTCTGGTAGAGGTAGCAATTTTCAAACATCTCCCACCTCCTCATGTTCCAGAACAAAGGCTTTCCTATTCAACGACGAATGTGCCGATAAGCGTATCTTCCTCCAGGACATGCTTACGGGCGATATCCCACATTGTTTTCACACCCGCCTTGCCAGCGATGGCAATACTGGCGACATCAAGTGCCGCAACACGGAAGTGGTAATGATGGATACCGTGGCCCTTTGGAGGCTGTGGCCCGTCATAGCGGGCATTGCCAAAATCATTCTGGCTGAACCGCGTTGCGGCCCCTCGAACGGTGTCGGCACCTGACTTCAGTTCGCTACAACTTGCCGGGATATTGAACACACCGCAATGTTGGAAGGTCCCGTTGGGCGCATCGGGATCTTCGACAATCAGTACAAAACTCCTGGTATTGTCGGGCGCCCCGCTCCATTTCAGCGGTGGCATCACGTTTTCTCCCAAGCGGGTGTATTTTTCGGGAATGGGGTCGCCATCAGCAAATGCTGGGCTAATGATCGTGAGCGCCATTATTCCTCCTTGTCCAGTCTGTGTTCTTCTTGTGAAGGGCAATTGAGGCGTAGCCCGCCTCAAACAACTCCCATACGCTATCAAGGCCACACTCCCATCTTGGTTCCATGAACCGTGCCAGTTTCTGAAATCAGGATTGAAAGGGCCCTGCCCTTAGCCAGATGCCGCAGCCAATTCAGTCCTTCCCCGGCAAGACGCTGCTCAGGAGCTGACGGGCGGTGCCCTTGATCACACCCGCCCGTTCCGGTTCACCTTTCCACAGTGACTGCGTCAGAAGCTTCATCTGTTTCAAGTCGATGTGGGGTGGCAGCGGAGGAACTTCAGGATCCGTCTTCACCTCAAGGACGACGGGGTGGTCGGCGCCAAGGGCCTCCCGCCAGGCCCCACCAAGGTCGCGGGGATCATCGACGAAGATGCCGCCAAGACCGATCAATTCTGCAAACTTGTGATAAGGCACGTCTGGGATTTGCTGGGAGGCCTCAAACTTCGGATCTCCCTGCATTGCACGTTGTTCCCAAGTCACCTGGTTCAGGTCTTCATTGTTGAAGACACAGATCACGAAACAGGGATTGGTCCAGTTCTTGCAGTATTTTGCGGCCGTGATGAGTTCTGCCATGTTGTTCATTTGCATGGCACCGTCTCCGACCAGGGCGATCACAGGGCGGTCAGGATGCGCAAATTTCGCGGCGATCGCGTAAGGGACAGCAGCTCCCATGGACGCAAGACCACCGGAAAGCGATGCCATCATGCCTTCGCGCATCTTCAGGTCACGCGCAAACCAGTTGGCGCAGGAACCGGAATCACTGGTGATGATCGCATTGTCGGGCAGGCATTGCGACAGTTCCCAGGCAACCAGTTGCGGGTTGACCGGATTTGCTTCCACATGCGCCCGCTCTTCAAGCGTCTCCCACCATTGCTGAACATTTTCTTCCACCTTGCTGCGCCAATCCGGTTCTTTCTGCTGCAGCCGCGGAAGAAGCGCCCTCAACGTCTCAGCGGCATCTCCGACGAGGTTGATGTCCATCGGGTAGCGCAGCGACAGCATCGCCGGCTTGAGGTCGATCTGGACGGCTGCTGCCTGTCCCTCTTCGGGAAGAAATTCCGAATAGGGAAATCCAGAGCCGATCATGAGCAATGTATCGCATTCATGCATCAGATCCGAAGATGGCTCGGTACCGAGCAGACCGATCGAACCCGTCACCCAAGGAAGGTCATCCGACAGGACAGCCTTTCCCAGAAGCGCCTTTGCTACACCCGCCTGCAGCCGGTCCGCAACGGCCATGACTTCGTTTGACGCCCCTAGCGCGCCCGCACCGACCAGCACGGCAACCCGCTCGCCCCTGTTGAGGACGTCTGCTGCCCTGTCAAGATCACCAGCATGGGGAACGGTCTTTGGCGCGCAATACCCGACACCGGAATGTACCGTGCCATGTTGGCGCTCAGGCTCTTCGTATGGCAGGTCCTGCAAATCGTTCGGCAAGATGAGCGCTGTGACCGTCCGGTTTGCAAGGGCTATGCGAATGGCACGGTCAACCAGATGTCGCACCTGGGCTGCGGTCGATGCCTGGTGCACGAAGTCACCAGCCACATCCTTCAGCAATGAGGCAAGGTCGACTTCCTGCTGATAATGACCGCCGATTGCCGCGCGCGCCTGTTGCCCAACGATCGCCAGGACCGGCTGATGATCAAGCTTTGCATCATACAGTCCCGTGACAAGATGCGTTGCCCCTGGGCCCGACGTTGCAATGCACACGCCCAGCTCACCTGAAAATTTTGCATGGGCCGTCGCCATGAATGCAGCCATTTCTTCGTGCCGCACCTGAACAAAATCAATGGCGCCATCTGCCCGGTTGAGAGCGCCGAAAACACCATTAATGCCATCTCCGGGATAGCCAAAGAGGCGCCGAACGCCCCAGGCGTGGAGGCGCGATACAATAAAATCGCCGACTGTCTGAGACATGAAACACCCATCATGATTGGCCGCTTACAAGGCAAACCAGTCGCATGTTCGATTTGTTCCCGACCTCGCCTGTAACGGACAATCGAGCGCCCGGATACGAGACGCATTTTGAGGGAGAAATCCATCAGGGCGAGTTGCGGAATCTTTCTAGATTCTCTTGATGATGGCCAGTGCGAAAGACATAGATTGAGCCAGATCGCCGGGGAAATGCCAGGCACTATTCGGGGCAGAAGCAACCATAATGGCTCTATTGTCTTGCCGCACTCCCACCGGTTTCCTACTCACTTTCCATCGCCAGTTCTGTTGCAAGATATCCGATGGCGAACGGTGCAGCGAACCCATAGATCACGAGAGCATATTCCAGGGGGCTGGAAGGTGAACCCAATGCTTGCGGATTGAAGATGAGCAGGACGGTCGCACTTGCACCGCCGAGGAAAAAGCCGAGCCCCATACGTGTTATCATGTATGCAATCAGTGGTGGCATGTCACATCCTCCGTGCTGTTGGCATTGTCCCAACATTCCCACCGGCGGAAAGTTTCATCACCTCATCGATCATTTAAAATCTGGCAACAGGTTCGCCAGCGCTTGGCAGCGTGCGGATCCTACGGAGATGATCATGCTGTCGGTATGATTTTGGGCTTTATCCGGGCCTGATCAACTGCCCTGCATGGGATGCCGACCAGGTCGGCGAATAATTGTCGGTCGTGGATTCTTGGTCTGCGAGCTTTGAGACCGTCCTAAAAGGACGCCCGCTGCAGCAGGCTTTTCAAACTGTGATCAGCGACTGGGAGGAGGTTTGCAACCTGATCCCTGCCATGATGGATCACGGTCTCAAGAGCTTCCCAAGGTCTGTTGATGGGCGATCATGAGCCATTGTTCTCCTTGCGTATATAGGTCGAACCACAATAGGCGCGATAGCGCTGGACGTCAGTTCGGCGTGCTTGCGCCAGATATGCGAGAAAGATGACATCGCCTGCCTCGACAGCGGCGCAGTCGTTCATTTCGACCTCTGTCCAGCGAGGGATCCCCTGCAGGTTTTCCAGGACGGATATACGGTCCAAAATTCCCATCCCCGGAAAAATCATCCGCGCATCGTCGTGTAGATATCTTTTGAAGATACTCTCGTCATCGACCCAGAAACTGCGTTCAATTACCCAGATGGGTTCCATATCTCACCACTCCCTTCACCCAGCATAGGGCCACGATGGGAGGTTCTACAATGGTCAGCCCTGGAGAACGGAACACCCTCGATCGTCGAATGTTCCGTTTCATCCGACACGCCGACGGTTATCGTCCCTCAAAAAACGTGAACCGCGAAGGTTTCAGTCAAGACAGCGTCAACAATTCATCAGCGTGCGTATTTCCATCCGTGAGACTTGCTCGATGGAAACCGCACAATTCGATCACGCGTCAACTGCGTCTGCAAGTTTCATCCAAGCCAAATGCTTATCCGGTGACGGCACCCTCGTTTGCCGGACGGGCAAGTGCAGAAAACTTGGACAAGACACCGCGCTTGTAGCGAGGCTCCGGCTGCTGCCATGCCAGGCGCCGTCGCGCAATCTCGTCATCGTCCACTTCCAGCTGCAGAAGCAATCTGTGGGCATCGATCGTGATTGTGTCTCCTTCTTCCACCAGCGCGATGGTCCCCCCGACATATGCCTCAGGTGCGACATGTCCGACGACCATGCCCCATGTGCCACCGGAAAAGCGCCCATCAGTAATCAGACCGACGCTTTCACCAAGTCCACGCCCGACCAGAGCAGATGTTGGAGCAAGCATTTCAGGCATGCCCGGACCGCCTTTGGGTCCGAGATAACGCAACACGACCACATCACCCGCGTTGATCTTGTTGGCAAGGATCGCATCCATCGCGGACTGCTCATCATCGAACACCCGCGCTGGACCGGAAATCACCGGTTGCTTGAGACCACTGATCTTGGCAACGGCACCACTTTCAGCGAGGTTTCCCTTCAGGATGGCCAGATGGCCCTCACGATAGATTGCCTTGTCGAGCGGCATGATGACGTCCTGATCGCTGCGCGGCGTTGCCGGCACCTCAGCCAGTTCCTCGGCGAGTGTGCGGCCGGTAATCGTCAGGCAGTCGCCGTGGATCAAGCCTGCCTCGAGCAGGATCTTCAACACCTGCGGAATGCCACCCGCCTCATGCAAGTGTACCGCCATATATCTGCCGGAGGGTTTCAGGTCGCATAAGACCGGCACCTTGCGCCGAACACGCTCGAAGTCGTCCAGCGTCCAGTCTATCTCGGCGGCATGGGCAATGGCCAGATAGTGAAGGACCGCATTGGTGGATCCACCAATGGCCATGATCAGAGCGACGGCATTTTCGATACTTTCGCGCGTGACAATATCGCGAGGCACGATGTTCTTCTTCACGGCGTCGACCAGTACCCGACCTGACTCAGCGGCACTTTCGAGCTTCTCACGATCTGGGCTCGCCATGGTCGAAGAATAAAGGAGTGACATGCCGAGTGCCTCGAAGGACGAACTCATGGTATTTGCCGTATACATGCCGCCGCACGACCCTGTTGTTGGGCACGCATTCTGCTCGATCCCGTCAAAATCCTCCTGGCTCATCGTGCCAGCCATAAACGCACCGACGGCCTCGAAGGCTGAGACGATGGACAGATCCTCACCTTTCCACCGGCCTGGCTTGATGGTGCCACCATAGACATAGATGGCTGGAGCGTTCGCACGCAAAATTCCGATCATGCCGCCAGGCATGTTCTTGTCGCAGCCACCAAGAACAAGCACACCGTCCATCCACTGTCCCTGTACCGAAACTTCGACGCAGTCGGCGATCACTTCGCGCGAAACGAGCGAGTATTTCATGCCTTCCGTGCCCATGGACATGCCATCGGAGATTGTCGGCGTACCAAACGTCTGCGGATTGGCACCCGCTTCCTTAATTGCTGCCACGGCCGCATCGGCCAGTGGCTGAAGCCCGGCATTGCAAGGAGTGATCGTCGAATGGCCGTTGGCAATGCCAATCATCGGCTTGTCAAAATCGGCTTTCTCATAACCGAGCGCATAATACATCGCCCGGTTCGGAGAACGGGCCACGCCCTGGGTAATGTGCTTTGATCGTTCATTGTGGGGCATCGGACAAACACTCACATGCAGGTAACTACAGTTCTGTATTTCACAGGAACACAAATACCACACAAAGCCAAGCAACGGCGCAGGGCCGGTTGCATTTGCTTGCGCCATCGCAAACATCTGCCTGCAGTTCCGCAATTGTCGCAACTTAATGCCTGACGATTGGTTCCGCTGTCGCGATGATTTTCAAGGGTCGCGACCTCGGGTGGTATAGATGACTTCAATCAACTTGCAGACGACTGAACCTTGCACCTCAAGACATCGGATGTTCAAAGGCGTCTCCTTTGCAGGGTCAAAGGCCGGCGCCTTTCGCAGGCAGCCACATCGCGACCATAAAATCCGCGGGTTTTGCGGCAGCTTTCCTGGTGATTAGTCGTGAACCCTGTTGCAGGTCATGGGACAGTCAATATCCTCGACATTGCCAGACGCAAGCAGGGAGGAATGATCGTGGCCAAGACCAGTCAATCCAAAGTAAATGACAACAGGAACGTTATCACGATGAAGGTGACGTTGCGCGGCATGAGGCCGCCGGTCTGGCGTCGACTGGCCATACCGGGCACGATGACGCTTCGCGATCTGCACCAGGCCATCCAGGCCGTAATAGGCTGGGAGGATTGCCACCTCCATCTATTTGAAATTCGTGGCAAGGATTACGGTGATCGGTATAGTGTCGACGATGTCTACGACGAAAACAGCGTGACTTTGAACAGCGTGCTAAAATCATCAAAACGCTTCACCTACGTCTATGACTTCGGCGACCACTGGGAACACACGATCATCATTGAAAAAAATGAACCGGCAGCCGCCGATCTTTCCTATCCCGTATGCATCACCGGCAAGCGTCAATGCCCACCAGAAGATTGCGGTGGTGTCTGGAGATATCAAAATCTGCTGGCCGCAGTGGCTGATCCAGACCATCCCGAACGGAAAGAACTGCTCGAGTGGCTCGACGAAGATTTCGATCCGGCGCATATCGATCTCGAAAACACCAATTCCATGCTCGCCTACTATTTCCGTCGGGAATAGCCCTCACGCCGACACACAGGGCAATTGTACTAAAGCCTTCTCCAGTCAAGCTATAAGCTCATGGCAGGCCAGTTCCACCAACGGCTGAAGGATTGCGATTCGTTCCATCAACCATGCGCTTTTCATCTGATATTTCGAAATGTTGGATCGCGCTTCACACAGGCCTCATTCAGGGTGTTGAACCAGGCATGCTCGCCATGTTTGCTTACCTTTCAATGATGCCGGGCGCCTTTGCATCAAGCCTATTTTGGGTTGCAGACAGGTTTGTCGAGAATTTCGAGGCCCGCCAGGCTACCGGTCAGGACAAAGTCCCCGTAGTCCATCGTGATGTCACGGGTAATTCCGTTATCGTAGAGCTTGAAGGACATGCTGTAGACAGGTGTCGCGTCACCGGCGGTTCCTTCACTGAAATAAGCGATCGTCACCGGCCAGTAGGCCGCGCTCGCGAACTTTCCTGCGTTTTCTGCGTCGCCTGCACCTGCTTTTTCAGGCGTTTCCTGCGGGCCGATCACGGTGTTGGTGATCATGCTCTGGTCGCCATTTTCCGATCCATCGAAGATGCGCGTTTCAAAAAAACGCTTTCCCGCCCGGGCGTTCTTGATGACCTCGATCATGTGCTCCGTCGGGAAGGCACTGGCGACAAGTTCCACTTCCCGTGGATCGGGGCGCTCGATCTCGACGATGACCTTGGCGTCAGCTTCACTCGCAGATCCGCTGACCTCCTTGTCGAGCTGCTCGTCGGTGAAGGATTTCGTCTCAAACCGGAACTCGTCCTTGTTGATATCTTCAAACGTTGTCGTCTGCTGGTCGGTCAGGCGGCTTTCAGCCCCCGTGTTGATGCGGGTCACAAAACGAAAATTTGTCGTGAAGCCGGTACATGCCGACCCGGTGAATTCATAGACCATCCGGCCGTTCATACCGTCGATCCCCGAACGTTCCGAAGCATCGCTCAGTTGCAGGTCGTAGACGGCGCGGTGGGGGACGAGCAAGCCGGCACTTTCCATGCCGGCAGACACCGGTGTGGCACCTGCAGCGGCAAGACCGGCAACAACAATTGCTCGACAACCGGGTTTGAACATTCATTATCTCCTATTGGACTCATCGCCGGTGTTATATGAACGCCATCCAGCAAGGTTATTGCCTTGAATGCAGGATTTTTAAGACCTTTACAACAAACCCTGGGAGCTAATCATGTCTGAAGCCATCGATCACCGTCTGAAGGAACGCGGAATTGTCCTGCCTGCTGCTGCAGCGCCTGCCGCCAATTACGTCCCCTACACGATCAGCGGCAATATCCTGTATCTGTCCGGTCAACTGCCCATGGAAAACGGCAAAGTTGCGGTCACAGGTCTTGTTGGCCGTGATGTCGATGTCAAAGACGCCCAAAGGGCAGCAGAACTTTGCGCCATCAATATCCTGGCTCAGGCGAAGGCTGCGCTAGGTGGAGACCTCACACGCATCAGGAGGATACTCAAGCTCAACGGCTTCGTTGCCTCCATGCCCGACTTTACAGAACAGCATCTGGTGATCAACGGCGCTTCCAATCTCATCGCCGATATTCTTGGCGAAGCGGGAAAGCATGCACGCGCAGCCGTCGGCATGGCCGCCCTGCCCCTCAATGCATCCGTGGAGATCGATGCCATCATAGAGTTTGAGGCATGACATCCCTTTCCTGGATAAAGGCTGTTCCAATCGCACATCGCGGCTTCCATGACATGAACCGGAATGTCTGGGAAAATACACTGTCAGCCTTTTCCCGTGCCATCGAATCCGGTTTTGCGATCGAGTGCGACGTCCAGCTGGCAGTCGACAGCGTGCCGGTGGTGTTCCATGACCATGATCTGCAAAGGCTCTGCAACATCAAGGGCGACGTGCGAGAACGCACGTCGGCCGAACTTGGCATGCTATCCGTTGGTGGTACCTCCGACAGGATACCGACCCTGAAACAGATGTTGCAACGCGTTGCCGGCAAGGTTCCGCTTGTCATCGAGATAAAGGGACGCAAGGAAGACGATGATGACGGTTTCGTCGAAGCCGTGTTGGAAACGCTTCAGGGCTACAATGGCCCGGTCGCCCTGATGAGTTTCGACCACCATATCCTGAAGGATCTCAAAAGGGTCGGATCGCCTTATCCGGTCGGTCTTACAGCCGAGGGTAGTAACCCCGAAAATCTCTTTCGTCATGACGATGCCATGCATCTCGGGCTTGATTTCATTTCCTATCACCATGCCGACCTGCCAAATAGTTTCATCACGGCACAAAGACAGACGGGCATTCCGGTCATCACGTGGACCGTAAGGGATGAAAATGCGCGCACACATACCTATACTCATGCAGACCAGATGACATTCGAAGGCTTCGATCCTCGGGAGACCACTACCGCTTAGAATGACAGGACCGAATTTAATCCGCATTGAAAGATCGTTTGCCGCGATCGCCCCGCAGCGCTGGTCGCAGCTTTCCGGAACGTCGAAATCCGGACCAGGGATCTACAACCCTTTTCTTTCGCATGCCTATCTTTCCGCGCTTGAGGAATCAGGATCGGCCACTGTCGGAACCGGGTGGCTTGGACATCATCTTCTACTCGAAGACAATAAGGGAATGCTCCTGGGGGCGGTTCCCGCCTACCTGAAGAGCCATAGCCAGGGCGAGTATGTTTTCGACCACGGCTGGGCGGATGCCTTCGAGCGGGCGGGCGGACAATATTATCCGAAACTGCAGGCAGGCATTCCCTTCACGCCAGCCAGCGGCGCGCGCCTGCTTGTCGCTGGTGGGCAGGATTGCCAGAAGGTTCAGTTGATGCTGGCATCCGGTCTCCAGCAGGTGACACGCGAGCTTGGCGTATCGTCGGCTCATGCCACCTTCCTGCCCGAGACGGAATTGCCGGTCTTCGAAGCAACCGGCTATCTGCACAGGACGGACCAGCAATTCCATTTCTTCAACGAAGGCTATGGTGACCACCAGGCCTTTCTCGACACACTTTCTTCTCGCAAGCGCAAGGCACTGCGCAAGGAGCGCCGGATAGCCGTTGAAAACGGCATAACCATTGACTGGCTGACCGGCAAGGAGCTGACCGAAGACATATGGGACCAGTTCTTCTCATTCTATATGGATACTGGCAGCCGCAAATGGGGGCGGCCATATCTGACACGCACCTTCTATTCGCTGATTGGCGAGCGCATGGCGGACGATATTCTCCTTGTGATGGCGAAACGTGAAGGGCGCTATATCGCTGGTGCAATCAATTTCATCGGTGCCGACGCGCTTTACGGGCGTCACTGGGGCGCGATCGAGGATCATCCCTATCTGCATTTCGAAGTCTGCTATCATCAGGCCATCGACTTTGCGCTGGCACACCGACTGAAACGTGTTGAAGCCGGTGCACAGGGTGAGCACAAGCTTGCCCGTGGCTATCTTCCGGTCACGACCCATTCGGCCCATTATATCGCGCATCCGGGATTGCGCCATGCCGTCGCCGACTATCTGGAGCGGGAAAGACGTGATGTCGCGGAGGTCGGAGACTATCTTGAAGAACACAGTCCGTTCAGGCGTGGTGAACGGCAACAAGAACATTTGAACCAGCAAGGAGAGAAAAGCCGATGAGTGGCCAGACTTACGATGACAGCAATATCTTTGCCAAGATCCTGCGGGGCGAAATCCCTTCGCACAAGGTCTATGAAGACGACGACACGCTCGCCTTCATGGATGTGATGCCACAAGCACCCGGCCATCTCCTCGTTGTACCAAAAGCACCGTCGCGCAATCTGCTGGATGCCGATCCGTCAGTCCTGGCAAAGACGATACCGGTCGTCCAGAAGCTTGCTAAAGCGGCAAAGAAGGCGTTCGACGCCGATGGCGTCTTCATTGCGCAGTTCAATGAGCAAGCTGCCGGCCAGACGGTCTATCATCTCCACTTCCACGTCATTCCTCGGCGTGATGGCGAGCCCCTGAAGCCGCATTCAGGCAAGATGGAAGATAGCGATGTCCTGAAAGCCCATGCAGACAAACTTCGAGCTGCAATCTGACCCTTGCAAGGAAGCATCACGGCATTGCCTGATGCATTTGTCCTGGCAGACGCCATTAACAAGCCTGTCCGGCTTACCGACTGGATCTAGCGCTGATCGCTTGGTATCCCTTATCGGCACCATACGTACATATCTCTTGTACAACACCATGGGCCATGATGGCCTACCTAAAGAACAAATGCCGGATCGCACGATGCCCCAATCCAGCTACAACATCAGCGAAGCCCGCAGGAACTTTGCCGAGGTCCTCGAGCGCGCGAATAAAGGCGAGGAAATTGTCATCATGCGTGGCAACGATGTCTATGCCCGCATCGGTCCCGCCCATTCCGCAGGCAAAAGACCATTCGGCCTGCTGCGCCACCGTGCGCTTTCCGAGAACCTGTTCGACGAACGCGATCCCGAACAGGAGGCTATCGACGCCGGTGAATGGAATGACGATGTCGGAGTGTGGCAAAGGTAACCGGCCCATGGCGAACCAAGTCCGCGAAGCTGCTGCTCGACAGCCATGCCGTATACTGGTGGACGATCGGCAGCAATCACCTTTCGTCGACAGCACGCTCGCTGATCGAAGACAAGACCAACACCATCCTGGTTAGCACGGGCTCCCTTTATGAATTCGACACCAAGATGCGGCTGAAGAAACTCGATCTGAAGCCGCAGGAATTGAGAGCAGCTGTCAGGGCCAGCGGTCTTCAGACAATTGCGATCAACAATCTGCATGCCGAACTAGCTGCCGCCTTCGACTGGGAGCACCGGGCCGTGGGATCGAATTCTGGCGGCCCAGGCAAGACTGGAGCACTGCACTTTTGTTTCGACGGATGTCGAGTTCGAAGCGGTACTGCACGAACGCATCTGGTAAGACGCGCTGAACATGAAAAATGCTGGTGGAGAGCGCTGAGGCAGCGGGTCGGTCTGAGGACCAGGAAAGAAATGACGAGACCAAGGACATGGCCGTCACCATCAACAGCCCTCCCTGAGGGCATTCGTCCTGACGGACGCCATCAACAAGCCTGTCCAGTTCACCGGACAGACAGGTAGTCCCATAAAGGTTGCCTGGAGATCTATAGCTCGTCGACGTCGTGTTGCGCCACCAGGAGGCTGCATCCGAGCTGTTCCAGAAGGCTTGCACCAACAGAGCCTCCCCACCACCGTGCCAACGCGCTTTGGCGACGGTGACCGACAATGACGAGGTCCGCACCGATCTCCCTTGCGACCGCGGAAATCTGTTCTGCGGGATTGCCATATTCAAGCCGTGCGGTTGTCGAAATACCGACAGACTCGACATGCTCCAGACCCGCGGTCAGAATTTGTCGGTATTCGGCGTGCTGGTGCTCGGCAGCAACTGGAGCTGCCCCTGCTCCTTCTGCCATGAGCACTCCGGTCGACAGATTGACCACTGCAAGCAGGAAGACCTCGGCTCCACAAAGCCGTGCCAGCATGACACCTTCGTGCAATGCGTGCCGTCCTTCGACAGAGCCGTCGTAAGCCAGCAGAATTTTTTCATACATCTTGTGCCTCATCACCATCAAAGGATTGCCAGATGGAACCTTGTCGAATATAGATAGCACCCTACTTAATAGGAAGCTATCTCTATGGACAAGGGCGCAGAGTTTGCCCTGGAGATTGGTCGGGTAAGCCGATGGTGGCGCACCCGGCTGAACGACCGGGTCAAACATCTCGAACTCAATCAGGCTCGCTGGATCGTTCTGCTCCAGCTGAAGAATTTCGGCCCGGCCTCGCAGCGCGAACTCGCCGAACGCGTGGGCGTCGAGGGACCTTCGCTGGTGCGCGTGCTTGATCGGCTGGAGGAACAGGGCTTCATCGAGCGTCGTGCGTCCGGAGAAGATCGCCGCATCAAGAACATACACCTGACGGAGGCAGCCAAGCCGGTTCTCGCGCAAATCACCGAACTGTCCAACGAATTGCGCCAGGAACTTCTGGCAGGAATCCCCTCCGAAAACATTGAAACCGCCTTACAGGTCCTCAAAACGATCAGCGGGCGACTGGAAAGATAACAAAGTGAACATCACGGTCAAAGATCCCGGGAACAACAAGGACAACCGACTGGCCACAGAAGACGATGGAGCAACCACCGCGGCCACTGCGACAAAGGTGCAAGGCCGGCGCCGGCTGCGGACCCTTCTCCCGATCGCCATAATTGTTGCGGCAGCCGTTATTGGTTGGCCATGGCTTGCCGAGCGATGGTCACACATTGCGATCAATGACGCCCGCATTGCCGGAAATCTGGTTCTACTCAGCAGCGAGGTGAGCGGCCGCATTGCAAGCATCTCCGTGATTGCAGGCGACCACGTCTCCAAGGGCCAGTTGTTGGCCAGCATTGATGACGAGGAAGTCCGCTTCGAACTCGAGGCCCTGGACGCCCAGAAGAAGAGCATCGGCGCCCAGAAGCAACAATTGCGCAGTCAACAGGCGATGATCCGCAAGCAGGTCGAGGTCAAGCTCATTGCCGGCAGATCGCAGATCACGGCGGCAGAAGCGAGCCACAAGGCCAGCGAAGCGGTCCTGCAGAATGCACACAGTCGTTTCGAACGCATCAGCACCCTTGCAAAGAGGAACATCAGCTCCACGCAGTCCCTTGAGGAAGCACAGGCAGACTTGTCCACCGCCCAGAGCCAGGAACAGGCCACGGCAGCGGGCATAGAAACGGCGACAGCCAATCTCGCGGTCATCCGTTCACAGGAAGCAGAGATCGCGGTCCTCGATCGGCAGATCGCCAGCCTCGATGCACAGGAAGCAGAGATTGTCGCACAGCGCGCACAAAAGGAGGTCGAACTCTCGCGACGCCAGATCCATGCAACATTTGACGGCGTGGTGGGCAATACCTTCATTGAAGCTGGCGAGTACGTATCCCCCGGTTCTCGACTGCTGATCTACCACGACCCGGAGACGGTCTGGGTCGATGCCAATGTCAAGGAAACCAACTTCGGGCAGGTAAAGATCGGCGCACCTGTCAAGATCACAGTCGATGCCTATCCCGACATCGAGTTCAGTGGCGAGGTCGTTCGCCTGGGTCAGGCGGCCACCAGCCAGTTCGCGCTATTGCCCAGTCCCAATCCAAGCGGCAATTTCACCAAGATAACCCAACGCCTGCCGATCCGGGTTGCGATCGAACAGCGCGACGGTCTTCTTCGACCTGGCATGATGGTGGAACTGAGCGTCGATGTCATCGATTGAAGCCCTCTTCGACCATTACGGGTCGGCCTATCGCTGGTTCGCGACCGCTACGGTCATGATTGCAACAGTTGCGGTCGTCCTTTCCACGACGATCGTCAATGTTGCCATTCCTGATGTGATGGGCGCCTTCGGGATCAGCCAGGTACAGGCACAGTGGATCTCGACGGGTTTCCTTGCCGCCATGACGGCCACCATGCTGTTGACCGACTGGGCTGACAAGGCATTCGGTCTGCGCGCCACGATGATCGGAGCACTGTCGATCTTCATGTTCGGCTCGATCCTGGGAGGCATTGCACCGAACGAGAACATCCTGACGATCGCGCGGGTTGTCCAGGGGGCAGCGGCCGGCGTCGTACAGCCTCTTGCCATGATCCTGCTGTTCCAGGTCTATCCTCCCGATCAGCGTGGTGCGGCGATGGGCATATTCGGTATCGGTGTGGTACTAGCGCCGGCGCTTGGTCCGTGGATCGGCGGGCTTCTCATCGACAGCTTCAGCTGGCACTATGTCTTCTTTCTCGGAATACCTTTCGCCATTATTGGCATCCTTCTTTCCAACCTGTTCTTGCCGACCAGAAAGCAGACGGGTCCCCGTCCAGGCTTCGACTGGGGTGGTATGGGACTGCTGTGCATTTTTCTCGCAGCTCTCCTCAATGCCCTGACCAACGCGCAACGGCAGGGATGGACTTCGGATCCGATCCTCCTCCAGTTCACCATCGCGACGATCGCGGCAGCTGCATTCATCTGGTGGGAATTAAAGACTGAAAAGCCGATGCTCGACCTCAGGCTTTTCGCCAATCTGCCGTTCTCGGCTGCCTCGCTTGTCTCCTTCATAATGGGTGCGGGATTGTTCGGATCGACCTATCTGGTCCCGCTTTTCGTTCAGACGATCCAGGGAATGACTCCAACGCAAGCAGGGCTGCTTTTGATGCCCTCCGGTCTCGTACTGGTCCTCGTCTTTCCGCTCGCAGGCCGTCTTTCCGATCGTATTCCAGAGGGCTATCTGATCGGAAGCGGCATGTTCATCTTTGCCTGGTCTTCCTATCTGACCACATCGATCAGCATCAATACGACGTTCTGGACACTGGCCTGGTGGACGGTGTTGTCACGTATCGGCCTCGGCCTTGTCTTTCCTTCCATCACCGCCGGCTCGCTGAAAGTGCTTCCGCCTGATCTCGTCGGGCAAGGTTCTGGCGCGGTCAATTTCACGCGCCAGCTTGGCGGCGCCTTCGGCGTCAATCTGCTGGCCGTCCTTCTGGAACGCCGCACCATGTTTCATGCCGACGCCCTGACAGTGAGCCAGACCAGTGACAACCCGGCAACCATGGAACTTCTCAAGAGGCTGACAGGTCTGGTCAAGAGCGCTGGATTGCCGGACTTCCAGCAATTGCCGGCAGCACTGCAGTATCTTGCGCAGATGATCTCCATCCAGGCAAACACACTCGCCTTCCAGGATGGTTTCCTCGTGGTCACCTGCATCTTTTTGCTCGCACTCGTTCCGACATGGATGCTGCACCAGGCCCAGAAGAAAATCGGGCACCGGCGAAACCAGATCCGTAGGCAATCGCGTGAGGCCGTCTCCTGACACCTGACAGGATTGCCGATTGCAGACCTTTCCTGCGATAGTGGCAATCTCGAATAGGCTCTTCAGGCTGTACCGGCGTCTACGTGACACTGCCCGGTGACATGGCGCAGTCATGCAAGCGGTATCAGTACTTCATCGCCGCCGCGAGAATATCAGGGCCCTTCCTTCCGGGCCTGGCTCTCTGCGCGAAGACAAGCCACCAATCCCGATAGACTATTCCCTGATCTCGGCTACGACGAGGTTGATAAGCTTTTGCAGGCTGTCCTGCCAGCCAAGGTAGCAGGCTTCAAGGGGGATCAGATCGGGAATTCCTGTCTGCTCGACGTTCATTTCCGTCCCGACCGACACGGCCTTCAGCGTCACTGTAACCTTCATCTCGCCGGGTAAGTTCGGATCATCGAACCTGTCGGTGTAAACGAGGCGCTGGCCTTCAACCAGCTCCAGGTATTCGCCTCCGAACGAATGGCTTTCACCGGTTCCAAAGTTGCGAAACGACATTTTATGCCGTCCACCGACCCTGGCATCAAGTTCGTGGACAGTGCAGATGAAGCCGAAAGGTGGCAACCAGCTTGCCACCGCATCCGGTTCGACAAATGCCCGATAGACCTTTTCCGGACTGGTGGCGATGACGCGGTGCAGGCGCACAGTATTTGTCATATCTGAATTCCTTCCAGGTGGATGATGTCTCTCGGAAACCTGGAGAAACCCGGTTAGAGGCTCCTCTTCCAGTTCCGCCTTGAAGACGTTTGCCCGGATTGCGGCCCGACATCAAAATCGAAATTTTGGCAGTTTCTTCAAATCATGCTGCTCCGATCATCACCGTGGAGGCATCACGCAGGGTTTTCATAGCCGTTACGGTCGGGAAACGGCCAGCCTTGAAACAGATCCATATCGGGCCTGAAGATCTCCACCTTAAGCGGGTAGCAGGAAGCGGCATCACTCGAATGACTGTCACCGCAATCGCCACCCGGGCAGGCAGAGAGCGCGCCAATGAGATCGATTTCGGCAAAGAGTTCCAGAAAATCGCCTGGACGGACCGGGCTTGCCTTCATGAAGTACTGATGTGTGTCTCTGGTGAACCCCGTGCACATGAAGACGTTCAACACGTCATGAATGTGCGGCTCAGCCTCTGCAAACGTCAGGTCCTTGTGGGAAGCCAGGGCGCGGCAGAGATTGGAATGGCAGCAGTTATGATAGTCACCCCCAGATAAGAGGCGGTTCGTGTAAGGATCGCATCGTGTCCCGATAACATCATGCACCCCTGCCCCATCGTCGTCAAAGCCATACCAGTCGAGGGTATCGTGGGTAATCGTCGCCATAGGTCTCAGCGACGGCAATGTGCTCCAGAGCCGGTCTCCAACACCAACATGCGTCGCGTGCAGCGCGCGCGTCTTGCCGCTGAAGAAACGTTCATGGAGGTCATGCGCGTTCCACAGGTTGAGATCTCCGACCTGCGGGCCGTCAACACTGACGATCCGGAAGAAATGTCCCCGTGGCACATGAAAACTGCACCCTTCTCGCGGTGGCACGATCACGTCGTCCACCTTTGTCAGCGTCTGGCGCGCCTTTTCCAGAAGGTCAAGGTCAGGCGCCACCAGTGTGCCATTGGGATAGACGACCACCGGTTTTCGTGCCCGTCGCTCAGCCGCGTCGGCCGGTGGCTGAGAGTGTTCCAGGTTCGTCTGTTGCGCCATGTCATATCCCTCCTCGAAAAAGTTGAAGTCGATTGGTCAAAATCCCAGCAGATAGAGACCGCCGGCCAGAAACAGCGTCGATGTCAGTACCGCGACAGCCACACGCTGGCCAGCCACAAGAAATGCCAAAAATCCGATGGCGGCCGCCAGGATGCGCAACCACAGGGGCGTCGCCGTCAAGGTGCCAATCGGAAAGACGATCAGTTTGGCAGTGACTGCCATGACCAGCGCCGTAGCGACCGCCCTCACCCAGTGGAGTGCCTCTGAATCCGCATCAAGGCGATTGCCGATGAAAACGCCAACCCAGCGCCAGATATCCGTTGCAAGCCAGCCGGCAACGATGACAACGACATAGGTCCACCACTCTGCGATCATGAGCGGCCCTCCGTTGTGGACACGGGCTCGCTTTTTTTGCGGCGCCAGTGTCGATCGACCATATAGGCAATGGTTCCACCACCTATCCCGGCATAAAGGACATCGAAGTCTGGAGAGACAAGCGCCATCAACGGGCCGGCCATGAGGCCGATCACGAAGGCAAGCCTGACGACAGCCTGTCTTGCTGTCGCCCAGATCGAGGCCAGGAAATAGACGGGTGCAAGCATGTAGAGCGCACCCGATATGAGTGGTGGAAATCCGGCAACGACCCCGTAGCACACGGCAACGATCACGGTATTGGCGAGTGTCAGCGTGATACCGAAACCCGCAAAGAACGTCGTTCGATGCTTGCGCGGGACATCGCCAAGCCGCTGCATTGCGAAGACCCAGGCGGTAATGGCGATGAAGTGTGAAAGCAGGACGAGCAGCCAGGTCGGTGTCTTGTCCGTTCGCATTTCCGGCAGAATGGATGCGACCATCGGCATCATACGGATCGATGAAAGGCTTACAGCCAGGAAGATCGCCGCAATATGCGCACCACTGGCCATCATGCCGACGAGAATCATCTTCGCCGGCAGCGCCCAGATTGATATCGTCATGAAGATCGCTTCACCGCGGGTGACCCCCGCTTCGAATGCGAACGCACTAAAGCCGACAAACGACGTCATCAGGATCAGCGCCGGCATCGATGTGATGCCGCGCATTCCTTTCAAGAACCAGTATGAACCAGGGCGACTGTCACTAACTGGAGACATGCTGGACCGCAACGCGCGACGGGTAAGGCGTAAAAGACCAGGATGCCGGACCGAAAGGCCCGGCATCAATTTGACAAATCCAGGGTGCTGGCTTCCAGATCACGAGCTTCCGGATTACTTGGACTTCGGCACGCGAGGCACGATACTGCCCTTGCGCGGCGATGCCTTGGGGGGCTGCTCCAACGCGGTCACATCGGCGTCTTCCATGGGTTGCGCCTTGGCATCACCTTTTCCGCCGGACGTTTTCTTTCCCGGCCGCGGCTTCTTCATCCTCGCCTTGACCTCACCTGAAGCCTTCTCCACCTCGGCTTCGCGCTTCGGTTTTACCGGGACAGCTTCCGGGACGCATTCGAGCACCAGTCCTTCCTGGCCGTCTTCGAGCTTGCCAACACGCACATGCACGACACCACCCTTGCGAAGCTTGCCGAACAGGATCTCGTTGGCGAGTGGCTTCTTGATATGTTCCTGAATGACCCGCGCCAGCGGACGCGCACCCATGCGCTCGTCATAGCCCTTGTCTGCCAGCCAGGCGACTGCATCCTGATGCAGGTCAAATGTGACGTTGCGTTCGGAAAGTTGTGTTTCAAGCTGCATGACGAATTTCTGGACGACCTGGTGAATGACTTCGGTCGGCAGCGACGCAAACGGAATGACTGCGTCCAGGCGATTGCGGAACTCCGGTGTGAACAACCGGTTGAGTGCCTCTTCATCCTCGCCTGTACGTTTCGACGAGCCAAAGCCGATTGCCGCCTTGGCCATTTCCGATGCACCCGCATTCGTCGTCATGATCAAGATGATGTTGCGGAAGTCGATCTTCTTACCGTTGTGATCGGTCAGTGAACCGTGATCCATGACCTGCAACAGGATATTGAAGATGTCCGGATGCGCCTTTTCAATCTCGTCGAGAAGCACCACGCTGTGGGGATGCTGGTCGACGCTGTCGGTCAGGAGACCACCCTGATCGAAGCCGACATAACCGGGAGGTGCGCCTAGAAGTCGCGATACGGTGTGACGCTCCATGTATTCCGACATGTCGAACCGCAAAAGCTCGACACCAAGAGAGGTTGCAAGCTGCTTGGCAACCTCCGTCTTGCCAACGCCGGTCGGACCGGAAAAGACATAGGCACCGATCGGCTTGTTGGGTTCACGCAGACCCGCGCGGGCGAGCTTGATCGATGTCGACAATGCCTCGATGGCCTTGTCCTGGCCGTAGACGACCGAGCGCAGTTCCTTTTCGAGATTGGCGAGAACCATCTCGTCATCCTTGGACACCGTCTTCGGCGGGATACGCGCCATGGTGGCGATTGTTGCCTCGATTTCCTTTTCGGTAATCAGCTTGCGGCGCCTGGAAGCCGGCAGCAGCATCTGTGCCGCTCCGGTTTCATCGATCACGTCGATTGCCTTGTCCGGCAGCTTGCGATCTGAAATGTAGCGCGCCGACAGCTGGACTGCCGACTTGATCGCCTCATTGGTATAGCGCAGCTTGTGATAGTCCTCGAAATAGGGTTTCAGACCCTTCATGATTTCAATGGCATCATCGATCGACGGTTCGTTGACATCGATTTTCTGGAAACGGCGCACAAGTGCCCGGTCCTTCTCGAAGAACTGGCGATATTCCTTGTAAGTTGTCGAACCGATGCAGCGGATGGCGCCAGAAGACAGTGCCGGTTTCAAGAGGTTGGACGCGTCCATGGCGCCACCGGATGTTGCTCCGGCGCCGATGACCGTATGGATCTCATCGATGAACAGCACAGCACCGGGAAATTCCTCGAGTTCCTTGACCACCTGTTTCAGGCGCTCTTCGAAGTCGCCGCGATAACGGGTACCGGCAAGCAGCGTTCCCATATCAAGCGAGAAAATGGTGGCATCCTTCAAGGCATCCGGGACCTTGCCTTCGACGATGCGCTTGGCGAGCCCCTCGGCGATTGCAGTCTTGCCGACGCCTGGATCACCGACATAGAGAGGATTGTTCTTGGAACGGCGGCACAGGACCTGAATGGTCCGGTTCACCTCAGCCTGACGTCCGATCAGAGGATCGATGCGGCCTTCCTTCGCCTTTTCGTTGAGATTGACACAATAGGCCTGCAGGGCATCTGCCGGCTTTTTTGCCGCCCCATCATCCTGTTCACGCGAAGGTTTGGCATCCTGGTCGCTGTCTTCGGCACCACGAGGCGGCCGCACGGTCGAAGATCCGGGGCGTTTTCCAATCCCGTGGGAGATGTAGTTAACCGCATCGTAACGGGTCATTTCCTGTTCCTGCAGGAAGAAGGCCGCGTGGCTTTCCCGTTCGGCGAAGATTGCCACGAGCACATTGGCACCCGTGACCTCTTCACGTCCGGACGACTGGACATGAATGACCGCGCGCTGGATGACGCGCTGGAAGCCGGATGTCGGCTTGGAATCTTCATCATATCCGGTCACAAGGTTGGCAAGCTCATTGTCGACGTATTCGGCGACGGTCTTGCGCAATGCATCCAGGTTGACATTACAAGCACCCATGACCGCTGCCGCATCTGCATCGTCGATCAATGCCAAAAGCAGGTGCTCGAGCGTTGCATACTCATGATGCCGCTCATTTGCGTAGGTCAGTGCCTGGTGAAGCGCCTTTTCAAGACTAGGCGAAAAAGTTGGCACGTGGGTTCCTCACTTCTTTTCCATCACGCATTGTAGCGGATGCTGGTGCTGGCGGGCAAAATCCATAACCTGACTGACCTTTGTTTCCGCAACTTCATACGTGTAGATTCCGCATTCCCCCACGCCATGATTATGAACGTGGAGCATGATCCGTGTGGCGGCCTCGCGGTCCTTCTGGAAGAACCGTTCCAAGATATGGATGACGAATTCCATCGGCGTATAGTCGTCATTCAGCAGCAATACACGGTAGAGGCTAGGCTTCTTGGTTTTTGGTTTGGTACGGGTAATGACGGACGTACCGCGATTTGCGTTGTCTCCGTCACCGTTCTTCTCGTCTTCCATCAAGATCGGCCGTGCGATCATCTTCATTCATTCCCCAATCATCCGGCGAACGACCCATCAGCTTGGGCGGTGGATTTCAGTTGATACTAACTTAGTTCATCGAGCGCCGATTTTAAGCCCTCTTTGGCGCAGAGCAATCACTATTCCGCGCTCGATGGTGCTGTTGCGGCAAAAGACGAGAGGCAAATGCCGGCAGATGACGATGCAGCATATGGCAGGTAGCTTCGGATTGCCGTCGACAGACCTCTTCGAGGTTGCGTCCGCAAACCTCTACGGTCGCGGCAATTGCCGTTAGGGCACAGGCAATCGACCGGCCGCCAGGCCGGCCTAAACCGCAAGAACAGCAATGGCGGCTTTTTGCTTGATCGTCCAGATCACGGTGGATCAGGACGCTCTTGCGGCAAAAACGCCCGCAAGGTCCGATGATCCGGCTCAAGGCTGCCTTCAGGGCAGGACGAAGTGTCGGATGCCGAACCAATCGACATGTTTTATCGGTTGGTTCGTTTCGTCCGGATCTTTCCGTCGAAGGCCATGGTCTCCAATGGTCCGGAAAAGTACCGGCTGGCTAGAGATCGACGTCCAGGATGGCCATCGAAAAATTGTAGGAAAGATCGCCATCTTCATCATCGACATAGACCACGCCCAGAAATTCGTCGCCGAGATAGACTTCCGCCGAATCGTCCTTGCGTGGGCGCGCCTTGACGCTGACTTGTGCATTGAAGGTCTTTTTGAAGTAGCTGTCGAGCTTCTTGATTTCTTCTGGTTTCACGATCGTTCTCCGTCGGCAGGTCAGGTTTTCGCGCTTGTGCCATGCCATTATGGGCAAAGTAAAGGCAAAGCCGGCAAGCTTCACAACTACCATTGCGATCGCGGCAGGACGATCGAGGTTGCCCACCTTCCGGCAAACCACAATCTCGTTCCCGATGACCTAATTGACAGGCCGGCCATCCTCCAAAAGATTAACCTTTCATTAGCAATAAAATTGCGCTTCTCCCGGAATTTGATTATTATCTAATTTAAGACAGGGGGAACAATAAATGAGCAAGATCCGGGTAGCGCTGGTGAACAGCCAACCTATGCTTCTGGACGCAATGGCCGGAACATTTTCAACGAACGATTTTATGATTGTGGCAAAGACGGTGGCCTCGCGGGAGGCAGTCGAGATTGCCCGTTCGCGCAAGCCGGACGTCATCATCCTTGATCCAGGCGACCCGATGTGTGCACCGCACTCGATTTCGGCAATCACCCGATTGGCAAACGGCCCGAAAGTCGTTGTGTTCACGACGATTGCTGCAATTGAGCAGGCTGTACGCGCTCTGGAGGGCGGAGCCACAGGCTATCTGACGACGACAAGCCACGCATCCGAATTGCGGGAGGCTGTTCAGGCTGTGCATGTCGGCGATACATTCATCAGCCCTTCGGTTGCCACCAAGCTGGTTGCATCCTTGCGCACAACTGCGCTCAGAAGGGCCACGACGCAGAAACGAAAGCTTACGGTCAGGGAAGAACAGATCGTCGATCTCCTGCATGAGGGCAAGACGAACAAAGAAATCGCAAACGTACTGGCGCTCAGCGAAAAGACTGTAAAACACTACATGACTGTTCTCATGCACAAGCTTGAGGCTCGAAGCAGGCTCGAAGTCATCCTCGCATTCAAGGATTCAACACCCGCTGCAGCGGCATCGTCCTTGCGGTTGTAGACACCACAAGACGTAAAGTCGCTCACCTTGAAGGAAGTGCTTTGCGGCCTGCCCTGGTAACAGAGAAGAATGGACGCTCCCTCTGGAAGAGATGTCTCTTCTTGCGGTGAAGCGATCATGCCGGGAACTGGCGACATGCGCACTTGCCGTCTCAACGCCAGATGTCGGCTTGCTCCGGCATTCGCGGTCAGTTTTCAGTCACCGGCTGTCGAGGCCAAGAACGAAACATCGAAAGAAGACAGGGTCGTCATTTGCGAGCGCCGAAGCGATATCGAACACATCGCGCGCGCCCTCGCCTCGTGGCATGCCATCTTCGGCCGTCAAAGGGCATCAGTATGCCAATCACAAGACACCCGGCAGGCGCTTGTTGCAGAGCACACTCCAATGGTGACCGCTTCTTGCTGCGGACGCCACCATTCAAGCCATTAAAGATTAGAACCAGTCAAAGATTCTGCGCAACGCGCAAAATTACCGTGTGGCAGTAAAGGAGCCGACAACGCAACGTCAAAGGGAGTGGCGCACACGGCAATCGGGTGAGTTAGCGCGTGACATTTGCAAGAATGGCTGAATCTGTGGGAACCCAATTGATTCGATTGGGAGTTTCCGACCATGAGCATATCCGAA
>JAEWDP010000139.1 GCA_023390055.1 Pseudomonadota bacterium
ATTTCACATTGCTGCAGGCTTGTGAGGAAGCCGGGGTCGAGGTTCCGCGTTTTTGTTTTCATGAACGTCTGTCGATTGCCGGCAACTGCCGCATGTGTCTTGTCGAAGTAAAGGGAGGGCCGCCTAAGCCGACCGCGTCCTGCGCCATGGGTGTCCGCGACATTCGTGGCGGCCCGAATGGTGAACTTCCCGAGGTCTTTACCAATACACCGATGGTAAAGAAGGCTCGCGAAGGGGTCATGGAGTTCCTGCTGATCAACCATCCGCTCGATTGCCCGATCTGCGATCAGGGCGGTGAATGCGACCTGCAGGACCAGGCGATGGCGTTTGGTATGGATTCCTCCCGTTTCACCGAAAACAAGCGTGCCGTAGAAGACAAATATATAGGCCCGCTTGTGAAGACGGTGATGACCCGTTGCATTCACTGCACACGCTGTGTGCGCTTCACGACGGAAGTTGGCGGCATTTCGGAGCTGGGCCTGATCGGTCGCGGTGAAGACGCCGAGATCACCACCTATCTCGAGCAGGCGATGACGTCCGAACTGCAGGGTAATGTTATTGATCTTTGCCCGGTTGGCGCGCTGACGTCGCGTCCATTTGCATTTACCGCGCGCCCCTGGGAACTTGACAAGACTGAATCGATCGACGTCATGGATGCTGTTGGCTCCGCCATTCGCGTTGATACGCGTGGCCGGGAAGTCATGCGCGTGATGCCACGCGTCAATGAACTGGTGAACGAGGAGTGGATTTCTGACAAGACCCGGTTCATCTGGGATGGCTTGAAGACCCAGCGTCTTGATCGGCCGTTCGTCCGACGCGACGGCCGTCTCCAGCCCGCAAGCTGGGGGGATGCGTTTGCCGCGATCAGTACTGCTGTTTCAGCCACGTCTCCGGACAAGATCGGAGCAATAGCCGGCGATCTCGCCTCCGTCGAAGAAATGTATGCATTGCGCGAGTTGATCCGCTCTCTTGGTTCTGAAAACCTCGATTGTCGCCAGGACGGAGCTACACTTGATCCATCTCTCGGACGGGCAAGCTATATATTCAATCCGACGATCGAAGGCATCGAACATGCCGGTGCTCTGCTTTTGATCGGCGCCAATCCGCGCTTTGAGGCAGCCGTGCTGAACGCGCGTATTCGCAAGCGCTGGAGACGGGGTGACTTTCCGATCGGTGTGATCGGTGAAGGGGGTGACCTGCGCTATGACTACGCATATCTGGGCGCTGGACCGGAAACACTGAGCGAGCTTGTCAGTGGCGCGAACGGGTTCATCGATACGTTGCGCAATGCCAAGAACCCGATGGTCATAGTCGGGCAGGGGGCCTTGATGCGTGCCGACGGAGCAGCCATCCTGTCTGCTGCTGCAAAGATCGCAGGACTGGTTGGAGCGGTAACCGAGGACTGGAACGGTTTCGGTGTGCTTCATACGGCTGCCGCCCGTGTGGGTGGCCTTGATCTCGGCTTTGTGCCGGGCGAGAAGGGCGCCGCAACCGCCGAGATGCTGTCCTCAATGGACGTGCTTTTCCTGCTTGGTGCCGATGAACTGGACTTTTCGCAAAAATCCGCAGGTTTCACGGTCTATATCGGCAGCCACGGTGATGCGGGTGCTCACCATGCAGACGTCATCTTGCCGGCTGCAACATACACGGAAAAATCCGGAACCTGGGTCAATACCGAAGGCCGGGTACAGATGGGCAACCGTGCCGGATTTGCACCTGGTGATGCACGTGAGGATTGGGCAATCATCCGCGCGCTCTCTGACGTCTTGGGCAAGAAACTGCCATTTGATTCGCTGTCTGCCTTGCGCGCCAGGCTCTATGATGCGTATCCGCACTTCGCGGACCTTGACGAGATTTTACCGGGTAACGCCGACGAAATCGCAATCCTGGGTGAAAAAGCCGGTGACATGATCAAGTCTGGATTTGCGTCGCCGATCAAAGACTTCTATTTGACGAACCCGATCGCGCGGGCGTCGGCTGTGATGGCCGAATGCTCGGCACTGGCCCGCAATAATATTCAGGCTGCGGCGGAGTAACAGGAATGGACGGTATATTTTTCTCGACCTACGTATGGCCGGCGCTTGTAATGATTGGACAATCATTGCTGCTGCTCGTCTGCCTTTTGGTCTTCATTGCCTTCATCCTGCTCGCTGATCGCAAGATCTGGGCTGCCGTCCAGTTGCGACGGGGCCCCAACGTTGTCGGCCCGTTCGGCCTGTTCCAGTCTTTTGCCGATCTGTTGAAGTTCGTCTTCAAGGAGCCGATCATTCCCTCGGGTGCAAACAAGGGTGTCTTCCTGCTTGCACCTCTCGTCTCGGTGACATTGGCGCTCGCCACCTGGGCGGTTATTCCGCTCAATGAAAATTGGGTCATTGCCAATATCAATGTCGGCATACTGTATGTCTTCGCCATTTCCTCTCTCGAGGTTTACGGGGTGATCATGTCGGGTTGGGCTTCCAACTCGAAATATCCCTTTCTTGGTGCCCTGCGCTCGGCAGCGCAGATGGTTTCCTATGAAGTCTCGATGGGTTTCGTGATTGTGACGGTGCTCTTGTGCGTCGGCTCACTGAACCTGACGGATATTGTCCTTGCGCAACGGGACGGGCTCGGCACGATGATCGGATTGCCGAATTCGTTCCTGGACTGGCATTGGTTGGCGCTGTTCCCGATGTTTATAATCTTCTTCATCTCGGGTCTGGCTGAAACGAACCGTCCGCCATTCGACCTTCCCGAAGCAGAATCGGAACTCGTCGCCGGCTACATGGTCGAATATTCGTCTTCGATGTACATGATGCTGATGCTCGGAGAATACGCAGCGATCCTCCTGATCTGCTCGTTGACGACGATCCTCTTCCTTGGTGGCTGGTTGCCGCCGGTCGATGTCTGGTTCCTGAACTGGGTTCCGGGGATCATCTGGTTCCTGCTGAAGGCCGTGGCAATCTTCTTCTGCTTCGCGATGGCCAAGGCTATCGTGCCGCGCTACCGCTACGATCAGTTGATGCGGCTGGGCTGGAAGGTTTTCCTTCCGATCTCGCTTGCGATGGTTGTCATTACGGCATTCGTGCTCAAGCTGATGGGATGGGCCTGACATGATCCATTCCACGCTGGGTTTTAATGGAGAATAACGATGGCAAGTCTTGCTAACGCCGTCAGTTCGCTGTTCCTGAAGGAATTCGTCACGGCTTTCTTCCTGTCGATGCGCTATTTCTTCAAACAGAAGGCAACGGTCAATTATCCCTTCGAGAAGGGTCCTGTCTCTCCACGCTTTCGCGGTGAGCATGCGTTGCGCCGTTATCCCAATGGCGAAGAACGCTGCATTGCGTGCAAGCTGTGCGAGGCAATCTGTCCCGCTCAGGCGATTACCATCGAGGCCGGGCCACGGCGCAATGATGGTACACGCCGCACCGTTCGCTACGACATCGATATGGTGAAATGCATTTATTGCGGTTTCTGTCAGGAAGCCTGCCCCGTCGACGCGATCGTCGAGGGTCCAAATTTCGAGTTTTCGACGGAAAGCCGCGAGGAACTCTATTACGACAAGGCGCGGTTGCTTGCGAATGGCGACCGCTGGGAGCGCGAGATTGCGCGTAACATGGCAGAAGACGCGCCGTATCGGTGATCGGGCGCGACTACCCGCTTTGACGGGTGCGTGAAAATATGTTGGCAGTATTTTTCGGCGGGCCGTGTGCTGCCGGAGCAAGCGGGGAGGCGTCACATTGGCTCCCCGACGAGGATGAAAAGGCACCACTATGGGTCTGCAGGCTGTATTCTTCTATCTCTTCGCCTTCGTGGCGGTGGCATCGGCCTTCATGGTCATCTCGGCACGGAATCCGGTTCACTCGGTTCTGTTTCTGATCCTGACCTTCTTTAATGCCGCCGGACTGTTCCTTTTAACGGGCGCAGAGTTCCTGGCGATGATCTTGCTCGTCGTCTATATCGGTGCGGTCGCAGTTCTCTTCCTCTTTGTCGTGATGATGCTGGATATCGATTTCACCGAGTTTCGCGCCGGGGTCCTGCAATACGCGCCTGTGGGCATGCTGATCGGCCTTATCGTTGCCGCTGAACTCGTCGTTGTGGTCGGCGGCAGCATCATCAGTCCGAAGGCGAGCCAGGCGATCACAATGCCTATACCGAACCCGGCCGAACGGACGAATACCGCGGCACTCGGGGACGTGCTCTACACAAACTATGTCTATTTCTTCCAGATCGCCGGATTGGTGCTTTTGGTTGCGATGATCGGCGCCATTGTGCTGACCCTTCGTCACCGCCAGCACATCAAGCGCCAAAACATCCCTTCACAGGTGGCCCGCACGCCCAAGACTGCTGTTGAAGTGGTCAAGGTCAAGCCTGGCCAGGGCATCTGAGGCAGGCGAAAGGAAATTCGAATATGGAAATCGGTCTCTCCCATTACCTGACGGTCAGCGCCATCCTCTTCATGCTCGGCGTCTTCGGTATTTTCCTGAACCGGAAGAACGTCATCATCATCTTGATGTCGATCGAACTGATCCTTCTGTCGGCCAACATCAACATGGTGGCGTTTTCATCATTCCTGAACGACATCGTCGGCCAGGTATTCTCGCTGTTTATCCTGACCGTGGCTGCGGCTGAAGCCGCCATCGGTCTTGCAATTCTCGTCGTCTTCTATCGCAACCGCGGGTCGATTGCCGTTGAAGACGTCAACATGATGAAGGGCTGATCGGGTCATGATCTACAAGGCAATTGTCTTCCTTCCCCTGATCGGTTTCCTGATCGCCGGCCTGTTCGGTCGCTCGATCGGTGCCAAGGCATCCGAGTATGTGACCAGCGGACTGATGGTCGTCGCGGCAGTCTTGTCGTGGATCGTCTTCTTCAACGTTGCCCTTGCCCATGGGGAAGGACACGAAGTCATCAAGATAGAGGTCCTGCGCTGGATACAGTCCGGCGGCATCGACATTGAATGGGCCTTCAGGATTGACACATTGACGGCGGTAATGTTCGTCGTCGTCAACACGGTCTCGTCGCTCGTGCATATCTACTCGATCGGCTATATGCACCATGATCCGCATCGACCGCGGTTCTTTGCCTACCTGTCCCTGTTTACCTTTGCCATGCTGATGCTGGTGACATCCGACAACCTGGCGCAGATGTTCTTCGGATGGGAAGGTGTCGGCCTGGCATCGTACCTTCTGATCGGCTTTTGGTACAAGAAACCGTCTGCGAGCGCCGCCGCCATGAAGGCGTTCATCGTCAACCGCGTCGGCGACTTTGGTTTCCTGCTCGGGATTGCCGGGATCTTCATGCTCTTCGGGTCTATCAATCTGGAGACGATCTTTGCCGCGGCCGCAAACTATCTGCCCGCAGAGGCTGCCGCCGATGGCAGCGAGGTTGTTGCCAACATATTCGCAATGGAACTGACACGCGGTGGTGCAATCACCGTAATCTGCCTGTTGCTGTTCATGGGTGCCATGGGCAAGTCCGCGCAATTCCTCTTACACACGTGGTTGCCGGATGCCATGGAAGGCCCAACCCCGGTTTCGGCGTTGATCCATGCCGCAACGATGGTTACTGCGGGCGTGTTCCTTGTGGCCCGGATGTCGCCATTGTTTGAGCTTTCCCCTGACGCTCTTTTGTTCGTGACGCTCATCGGTGCAATCACTGCATTTTTCGCGGCGACTGTCGGACTTGTGCAAAACGACATCAAGCGGGTCATCGCCTATTCGACCTGTTCGCAGCTCGGATACATGTTCGTGGCTCTTGGAGTGGGTGCCTATGGCGCGGCCATTTTCCACCTCTTCACGCATGCGTTCTTCAAGGCTTTGCTGTTCCTCGGTGCGGGATCCGTAATCCACGCGGTCGATGGCGAGCAGGACATGCGCTTCATGGGAGGCTTGCGCAAGCATATCCCGGTGACCTTCTGGATGATGGTCATCGGTACGCTCGCACTGACGGGTGTCGGCATTCCTGGCACAATGATCGGATTTGCCGGCTTCTTCTCCAAGGACGTGATCATTGAGTCCGCGTTTGCCTCGCATTCAGCGGCAGCCGGATTTGCGTTCACGCTTCTGGTCATCGCGGCGCTCTTCACGAGTTTCTATTCGTGGCGACTGGCATTCATGACATTCTTCGGCAAGCCTCGGGCGTCCGCCGATGTCATGCATCATGTACAT
>JAEWDP010000171.1 GCA_023390055.1 Pseudomonadota bacterium
CTGCATATCTTGTCTTTCCTGACTGGCAGACGCTTATGCAAACCTTGATAGATTCAAAGCCGCCCCCCGAAATCGAGGCTCAGTTAGGACGATGAAATGATAAGGGAGGCTTCATTTAGAATTGCTGCTGAATGTCAGCGCTACCGCCAGACCAGCCGCATTCACGCCGTCGAGACAGCCAATCCATGCTACCGAGGTGGCAAGCACATCGTGATCCAGCCAATGACTATGCAGTACCGCGCCTTCGAAGAAATCCGGACTGAAGTCGTAGTTTCGCACAAGGATGGGTTCATCGCCGGGAACCAAGGCAACGCTGCATCCGGAGATGACGGGAGGCGTGCGATACAGGGACACCGCACGCTGGGCGACAGGATCACTGCTCACGAGGTGCAAACTCTATCGTAGAGCGGCACGAGTTCTGGCATATGCCGGCCTATCGCTGCTCTCGCCTCCTCCAATGTGGGCCGCGCCTCCACGCCTTGGCTGAGATACCAGTTGCGATAGCGTGGCCACGACTCGGAAAATCGCACCTTCCACTTATCGGCCAGTTTTTGTTCCGAGACGGCCAGTAACTCCACAACCTTCCCTCTCTAACTTGTCGCAAAGCTCCCAAAACTTGCGACAGCTTGCCACCGCTTTTGCAAGGTCGCGAAAACGTACATTTCGCAGTCAACGTGCGCGGAAGACTTTCCGAAGATTTTACAAGGATGTTTTAATCATCTCCTGTGTTGGGGTGGATCGCGGCTCAAACCCTTTTCCTTCAGATCCCGTTCGTAGTCAGCAAAGAGGCGTTCTCCCTCCTGCCCAAGCTCACGCAGGTAAGACCAGGTGTAGATGCCGCTGTTGTGGCTGTCGTTGAAGCCGATCCTCACAGCATAGTTTCCTGTCGGCGTCAGGCTTGCAATGGCGACATTGCGCTTGCCCGGTACAGTCACCTTCTGCCCCGGCGCATGGCCCTGCACTTCGGCAGATGGCGACAATACGCGCAACATCTCCGCCGCAAGGGAATATCTCTGGCCATCGTCGAATGTGATGTTGAGAGCCTGGCGGTCTTTCGACACGCGCAGTTCTGTCGGCCATATGTCGCTCATGTCGCCTCCATGGCTTATCAAAAACACGGTTCACAGCATTTCCATGATGCTTAGAAGCTTGTCACGTCCGCCGCAAGACAGGTGGCCCTTGACGCGGGCGCAATTGCCGCCCACTTTCACGCTACAGGAGAACAGACTTGAATACTCTGGCAGGACCACTGGGCAGCGTGAGCCCGCTTGTTGGCAAAAGGGAACCGATGATCGATCCGTTCGGTCGTGCGGTGACCTATCTTCGTGTTTCCGTCACCGATCGCTGCGATTTCCGCTGTACCTACTGCATGGCGGAGAACATGACCTTTCTTCCTAAAAAGGACCTTCTGACACTTGAGGAACTCAACCGCCTCTGCTGCGCCTTCATTGCCAAGGGCGTGCGCAAGCTGCGCCTGACGGGCGGTGAACCCCTGGTGCGCAAGAACATCATGCATCTCGTCCGCGAGCTTGGACGCCAGGTCGAGCTGGGCAATCTCGATGAGCTGACCCTGACAACCAATGGGTCTCAACTTGCCCGCCACGCCGAAAACCTGTTTGCCTGCGGTGTTCGACGCATCAACGTCTCACTCGATACTCTTGATGCGGACAAATTCAGGACGATCACCCGATGGGGCGATCTTTCCAAGGTGATGGAAGGCATCGATGCTGCCCAGAAGGCAGGCCTGAAGATAAAGCTGAACGCTGTGGCACTGAAGGATTTCAACGAGCACGAAATCCCCGAAATGATTCGCTTTGCGCATCGGCGCGGAATGGACATGACGGTCATTGAAACCATGCCCATGGGAGAGATCGAGGAAGACCGTACCGATCGGTACCTGCCGCTGTCGCAACTGCGCTCGAGGCTGGAAGAGCAGTTTACCTTGAAAGACGTTGCCTACAACACCGGCGGGCCGGCGCGCTATGTCGAGGTCATGGAAACCGGTGGTCGTCTCGGCTTCATCACCCCCCTCACCCACAATTTCTGCGAAAGCTGCAACCGTGTCCGACTGACATGTACCGGAACGCTCTACATGTGCCTTGGACAAGACGACGCTGCCGACCTGCGCACGGTACTTCGCGCTTCGGATGACGACGCACTGTTGTCAGCGGCAATCGATGACGCAATCCTGCGCAAGCCCAAGGGCCACGATTTCATCATCGACAGAACGCATAATCGACCGGCCGTGGCAAGGCATATGAGTGTCACCGGCGGATAACCTGGTGTCGGTTCCGCCGACGCCATTACGAACGCCACCGTGACAGATGGCGATCAAGTCATTTTCCTCGAAACCGAACGCAAAGTCTCCTTTGCCCCCGAAATCCGAACCGGATGCGAGTGACTATTCGTCCCGGTAGACTTTCTCGCGCCGTTCATGACGCTCCTGCGCCTCGATCGACAACGTCGCGATCGGACGCGCATCGAGCCGTTTCAGACCGATTGGTTCACCGGTTTCCTCACAGAACCCATAGGTACCCTCGTCGATCCTTTGAAGCGCCGCGTCGATCTTCGAAATCAACTTGCGTTGCCTGTCACGCGCACGCAACTCGATTGCCCGATCCGTTTCAGACGATGCCCGGTCAGCAAGATCTGGATGATTGGCGCTTTCTTCCGCGAGATGGTCAAGCGTCTCACGTGCCTCACGAAGAATATCGTTCTTCCAGGCGATCAGTTTCGCCCGAAAATAGGCCTTCTGGTCCGCATTCATGAACTCATCCTCTTCCGAGAGTACATAATTGCTAAGATTGATCTTCTCACTCAACGCGATTCTCCCGAAGAACATCTCAAGGTCGGCTCTATATCCCAATCAGCCATTGCCGTTCAACCCTGTTGAAGGGCTTATGAACATTTTTTAAACTGCCACATTAATCATCTAAGATGCTAATTTTTAAGCAATTTCTTCTTGAATGCCCCAAGACTTGCGTGTTCGACCAAAGTATCATGACCCGTTTGACCACGCCGACAGCCATGCTTGACGAAACGGCTTTCCAGGCGCTACCCATCGCACCCGAGCTCTTCTGGACGCCAAACGATGAACGCAATGTTCCCCTCGCGCATCTACCTGCTTCGCCACGCAAAAGCGGCCTGGACACGGGCGGGAGAGCGCGATTTCGACCGCCCTTTGAGCGACGATGGCTACAGGCAGGCAGGGCTTGTCGCCGACAGGGCTTTAAGACAGCACTATCACCCTGAACGGATCATCAGTTCCAGCGCCGTGCGATGCAGGCAGACAGCCGAACTGGTCGGCCGCAAGCTCGCAACGGGCTGCCCCATCACCTATTGCGCAGATCTCTACAATGCGTCAGTTGATGTCTATCTGAGCGTGATATCGGCCAGCAATCGGGCCGGTTCGCTGATGTTGATCGGTCACAATCCAACCATCGAGGAGACCCTTGTGGCACTTGCCGGTGCGGATCAGACTTTGGCAATCATCCCGGCCGGTTATCCGACTGCAGGATTTGCGGTACTCGACGCTCCCTTTGCAAGAGACGGACCGTACTGGAACCTTGCGGATTTTTTGACAGCCCAAGGATCTTAAGCCTTTGCCGGCGCGTCTTTTCTGTCCACTCGCCCGGACCTATATAGCTGGAAACGAAGGACGATGCCTTGCCACCCTCTTTGACGAATTTCACCGATGATGCCCGTATCGCATTCGACAATCTCGCCGACAGGGCAAGCGGCCTCGTCCATCCGACCATAAGGCTCGGAGTTACCGGGCTGTCGCGGGCAGGCAAGACCGTCTTCATCTCGTCACTGGTGCACAATCTGCTCAATGGCGGACGTCTGCCACTCTTCGAGCCGGTTCGCTCCGGACGCGTATCACGCGTCCGTCTCGAGCCGCAGCCTGATGACGATGTTCCGCGCTTCCAGTATGAAGATCATATCCAGGCGCTCGTGCGCCAGCGCGTCTGGCCGGCCTCCACACGTGCAATATCGGAGTTGCGGCTGACCCTGGACTACCAGAGTGCAAGTGGATGGAACCGCCTGTTTTCACCAGGCAGGCTCTCAATCGATATCGTCGACTATCCCGGCGAATGGTTGCTCGACCTGCCGCTTCTGGGACAGGATTTCAGAACCTTCAGCGCAAATACCACAGATCTCGCGCGAAGTGGTGTGCGCGCGCAATTGTCTCGCGAATGGCTAACGCTGGCAGCCAGCATCGACGTCGATGCGCCCGCAGACGAAATGACGGCGCGACGTTTATCAGAGGCGTTTTGCGCCTATCTGAAAGCCTGCAAGACGGACGAGCGTTCGCTTTCCACATTGCCGCCAGGCCGTTTCCTCATGCCCGGCGACCTTGAAGGCTCGCCTGCCCTTACGTTTGCCCCCCTGCCCGATATCAGCGAGGATCGCGCGCCGAAGGGCTCCCTGCGGGCAATGATGGAACGGCGGTACGAGGCCTATAAGTCGGTTGTCGTCAAACCCTTCTTTCGTGAACATTTCGCCCGCCTTGACCGCCAGATTGTCCTGATCGACGCGCTTCAGGCGATCAATCGCGGCCAGGAGGCGACATTCGACCTCGAGCGGGCATTACGCGATGTGCTCGCCTGTTTTCGGCCAGGAACCAACAGTCTTCTTTCATCATTGCTCGGACGCCGGATAGACAAGGTCCTGGTTGCGGCAACCAAGGCGGATCATCTCCACCATGAAAGTCATGACCGGCTTGAGAAGATCACAGCCCGGCTTGTCGACAGGGCCATCCAGAAGATCGGAATGGCCGGTGCAGGCATCGAGGTGATGGCTATCGCTTCTGTGCGTGCCACCCGCGAAGCGACGGTCAATGAAGGCGGGCATGTCCTGCCCGTCATCGTCGGAACGCCGATGGCTGGTGAAAAGATCGGTTCCGAGATTTTTGACGGAGCCAGAAGCACTGCCGTCTTTCCAGGAGACTTGCCGCAGGACCCTGAGGTCCTGTTCAAACCTCCTGGAGACGGTTCAGCCGATCTTCCTGATATCAATTTCGTCCGCTTCCGACCACCGGCACTTGAAGAGGCAAGCGGTGGACTGAAGCTATCGGTGCCGCATATCCGCCTTGACCGAGCCCTGCAGTTCCTTCTTGGAGATCGCCTCGCATGACGACATCGGACAGCAAGGGACGCCGTCCCGGTGCCTTCCCCATAGAAGAGGGATGGCACAATGAACCGCCTCAATCAGCAAAGCGGGTGCCGAAAAGTTTCGAGGGACCCGTCACGATCACGCCGGATGAGGACGATCCTTTCCTTGCGCCGCCCGAGCTCGATGATCCGGTGGTGCCGATCGCAGTTCCCAGAGATCGTCGCTTTTCTTTTTTCAGCATCGCACTGGCAGCCTTTGCTACCTTTTTGTCTTTGGCATTCGGCCTTTGGGCGGACAGTGTCGTGCGCGATCTCTTCAACCGCGCCGACTGGCTGGGCTATCTGGCGCTGGCCACGCTGGCGATTGGCCTCTGCGGCCTTGCAGTCGTTATCTTGCGGGAAGTCTTCGGGCTGCTGCGTCTTGCGACAGTGCAATCCCTGAAGGTTCAAGCTGAACAGGCCAGGGCGACCTCCCTTCCAGGGCCGGCACGCGCCGTGACGGCAACCCTGTCGCGGATCCTGTCTCACCGGGCAGAGACAGCGAAAGGACGAGCCGTCCTTGAGGCGACTGAAGAAGAAATCATCGATGGCCCGCAACTGATTGACCTTGCCGAACGCGAACTGCTGTCGCCTCTCGACCGCAAGGCGCGGATGCTCATCCTCAATGCGTCCAGGCGCGTTTCCGTCGTGACAGCCATCAGCCCGCGCGCCATCGTCGACCTTGCCTATGTCGCGTTCGAGGTATCGCGGCTGATCCGCGCGATGGCTGAACTCTACGGCGGCCGACCGGGAACACTCGGCCTCTTTCGCCTGATGCGGGACGTTATCGCACATCTTGCCGTCACCGGTTCGATCGCAGTTGGAGACGGTCTCGCCCAACAGGTTCTGGGGCATGGTCTGGCAGCGAGACTTTCCAAAAGGCTCGGTGAAGGCGTCATCAACGGCCTCCTGACGGCCCGTATTGGCATTGCCGCCATGGATCTCTGCCGACCCTTGCCATTTCATGCGCTCAAACGTCCCGGGATCGGCGATTTCCTGGGCGACCTTTCCCCACTCGGAGGTGACCGACAGGACCGGAATTAACCGAAGCGGGCGCATGTTGATTGCAGCTGGAAACCAGTCGTTAACCATTCCAAAGCTAACTTGCAGACCTGTACCCGGCAAGCAGTTCGCCCAAGGAAAGCACCATGTATCTGCGCATCTTTTCCATAGTCGGCGGTTTTGCCGCCGCAATAGCCGTGGCTTCGACACTGGCTCCCGACGCTGAAGCAGCACCACGCGACAAGGCATTCTTTCAGTCTGTCGCCGGCACATGGATAGGCCCGGGCGAGATTGTCGCGGGCAAGTACAAGGGCACCAAATTCAACTGCAATCTGGTTGGCGAAGCTCTCACTGACAAGAATGCCGGGCTGAAACTCGACGGCACATGCCGCGTCGGCGTCTTCAAGCAACCGATGTCGGCGGTCATCACCCAGAACGGCAAAGGCTACAAGGGCAAGTTCCTCGATGGTGCCGGCGGCAAGGGTCTCGACATCATTTCCGGGGCCGTCAACGGCGACAAGGTGGTGATGGGCATCAACCGTGCAGAACTCAATGGCGCGATGGTTGCAAGCCTGCAGGACGAGAACACGATGAATATCACGATTTCGGTCAAGGTTCACGACCAGATGGTTCCCGTCATCGGGCTGACGCTCGACCGCAACGTCGACCTCATCGCGGTCGGTTCGGTCCGCTAAGGCCTCAGGGACTGGCCGGCGGGCTGCACCACCACGTGTCATCTTCACTTGCCGGCGTAATGCCGCCGGTATCGGTCTGATCCAGCCAGTCGCAGATCGTGAGACCGTCGACCTCAAGATGCGGCGCGATATCGGCAAGTGGCACCAGGACAAAGGCGCGCTCTGTCATGCGCGGATGTGGCAGGACGAGCTGCGGGTCATTCGATCTGCGGTCATCAAACGTCAGGATATCGATATCGATCGCGCGTGGACCCCAGCGCTCGATCCGTTCACGCTTCATGTCCCGCTCTATCGCGAGACAGACGTCCAGCAGGGCGTGCGGTTCCAGGCGCGTGCGGATGACGGCGCAACAGTTGAAGAAGTCGGGCTGATCTGTCTTCCCCCAGGGCGGCGTCTGATAAAGCCTTGAGACCGACACAATGGCGCAATCTAGATGCCTGTCGATATGCGTGAGTGCGTACGCCATGGCCGATGGCGGATCACCGATGTTGCCACCGAGCCCCAGTGTCGCAATTGAGGGAAATGACTTACGGGCAGTATTCAACGCGAACCTCTGCATGGTCCAGAATGCCGGGCACCGGGGCAGCGGGCTTGCGAACGGTGATGGTTGCCCGGACAATCGGCTTGAATCGGACGCAAAGCGCCTTGGCGATGTCGTGCGCCAGAGCCTCGATCAGCTTTCGGGGCCGCTCCGAGACGACGGTCTCGATCACGGAAAAGGCAAGACCGTAATCGACAGTCGCATCCACGCGGTCGGTTTCGAGCGCATCGCCGGCTTCAACTTCCAGTTCGGCATCCACGAAAAACCGCTGACCAAGAGCCGTTTCCTCGGCAAGGACACCGTGGTGTGCGAAAAACGCGCAGTTCTTCAAGGTAATAAGATACGTTTTCAACTCCATCCCCCCATGGCCCCGGCCTTTATGACGGCATCCGCAACCGCCAGTGCGTCCCTGTTGGCCGCGACATTGTGGACGCGAAAGATTGCGGCTCCTTCAAGCCGCAGCATGCAGGTTGTCGCAGCCGTCGCGATATCGCGATCTTCGGGACGATCATGGCCGCTCACCGACCCCAGGAAGCGCTTGCGCGACGTTCCCACAAGCCATGGCAATCGAAGGTCACGCAACTGCGAAAACCGCGCCATGAGCGCCAGATTGTCATCGACGTCCTTGGCAAATCCAAAGCCGGGATCAAGCACGATCCTGCCCAGTTCGACACCTGCTGCCCGCGCAATGGCGAGCGAGGTATCGAAGAAGGCGCGCTGGTCTTCAATCACGTCGTGATGGGACACGCTCTGTCGGCCACGTCCGGTGTGCATGATGCATAGTCCGGCACCTGTCTCGGCGGCAACGTCTGCAATCGCCGGTTCGCGCTGCAGGCCGTGCACGTCATTGATGATGCTTGCACCGGCAGCCATTGCAAGCCGTGCCGTGTCCGCGCGATAGGTATCGATGGAAATCAGGGCATCTGTCTTTCCGGCAAGTTCCTCGATGACCGGTATGACCCGATCCTGCTCCTGTGCAGCCGACACCTCCTGGGCACCCGGCCGTGTCGATTCGCCGCCGATATCAATGACTGCCGCACCGTCACGTATGCAGGCGAGCGCGTGGGCAACGGCCTTGCTGTGGTCACAATAGTGTCCGCCATCGGAAAAGGAGTCCGGCGTAACGTTGACGATTGCCATGATATGGCCGCGGTTTCCAAGTTCAAGGATGCGTCCCTGGCCTACCTGCCAGTTCGTATGGCGCAAGTATGCCGGCCGGCCGTCATTTCTCTGGGAGTAACGCAAATTTTCATGCCTTTGTGTTGCGCAGCCAACGGCTATGCCTCAAGCTTGGCCGAAGTTCAATGTCTGCAGGCCCAAGAACAGGGCGGAATCATGAAACGTTAATTTTTCTGATGCGTTGCGGCGCAAAATAGATTCAAGAGGGTGGAACAAGGAGTCCGCCCCATGAGCCTCAGCTTTCTCGAGCATATCAGTGACATTGAATATCC
>JAEWDP010000173.1 GCA_023390055.1 Pseudomonadota bacterium
GGATATTCAATGTCACTGATATGCTCGAGAAAGCTGAGGCTCATGGGGCGGACTCCTTGTTCCACCCTCTTGAATCTATTTTGCGCCGCAACGCATCAGAAAAATTAACGTTTCATGATTCCGCCCTAAGACGCAATGGTGCCATGAGCGGCCCAAGGAAAGAAATAACGCGTGCGCCCCCTCGATTGCTGGTCCGGCGTAGTTTGCGCCGACACATCCAGGCTGCTTTTCAATGGTTTCGCCATCCTGGCAGCAATCGATAATAGTAGCCACGTCATCGCGCACGAAGCATCCGGAACACTGCCGCTAATCGACATGTCACATCAAGCATCCAGCAATCCGAAAGCCTCTAGTCCTTGTGCGCCAATGCTGCTGTGATCCCGCGCAATTCCGCCAGGCCCTTCAGACGTCCGATCGCGGGATAGCCAGGCTGCGCACCGCGTTCCAGGTCGTTGAGGATGTCCTGGCCGTGGTCTGGCCGGAATGGAATACTGGTATCAGTCCGCCCCTCGGCGCCACGTCTCTTTTCCTCACGCAAGAGGGAAGCGACAACCGCCACCATATCCGTATTGCCGGCGAGATGCTCATCTTCGAAGAAGCTACAGGGCAAATCGTCGGTTTCGCGCCTCACATTGCGCAGATGTGCGAAATGAATCCAGGGGCCAAGGCGATCGATCATTCCAGGCAGATCATTATCGGCCCTTGCACCCAGCGACCCGGTACAGAATGTAATCCCGCTGGCTGAAGACGCAACAGCGTCAAGCACTGCCCGCAGATCAGCCTCTGTCGACATAATACGCGGCAGACCAAGCAGCGGGAATGGCGGGTCATCAGGATGACAGCATAGTCGGATACCGAGACGCTCAGCGTGAGGAACCACCATCTCCAGGAAATCCGTAAGGTGTCTGCGCAGTTGGTCCGCGTCGATATCGGCATATCGATCAAGCTGTGCCTTGAGACCCTTAAGAGAAGGCTGCTGCGCGGCTCCAGGCAGACCGGCATTGACGTTGCGTGACAATTGCCGGCGCCGTTCCTCGCTCATCGCGGCAAAACGCTGCGTTGCCTTGTCACGCAAATCTTCGCAATAGTCTGATTGCGCCGCTTTCCTCTCAAGCAGGAACAGGTCATAGGCAATGAAATCTGTCAGATCGAAACGCATTGTCGTGCCCCCATGGGGAACGCGCCACGCAAGATCTGTTCTGGTCCAGTCGAGGACCGGCATGAAATTGTAGCAGACGACGTCGATGCCTGCAGCTGCCAGGTTCTCAAGCGATGTTATGTAATTGGCGATATGATCTCGCCATTCCCCCGTCTGCGTCTTTACATCCTCCGAGACTGGCAGACTTTCCACGACTTCCCAAGCCAGGCCTGTCGATTGACCATTGGCGTTGATGGCAATTTCGCTTTGGCGTTTTTCAATCTCCGTCGATGTCCAGGTCGTGCCGTATGGCACATGGTGCAAGGCCGTCACGATTGCTTCGGCTCCGGCCTGGAGCGCATCATCGACCGTGACCTTATCAACCGGGCCGAACCATCTCCATGTCTGTTTCATGATCTATTTCCTGTTTCAGTCACGCAAACCTTCAGCCGAAAGCGAGATTCGGGAGCCAGAGGACGAGCCCGGGAACGAAGAGAAGCAAGGCGATAAGCAAGACGACTGCGGTAATGAACGGGATGGATTCGATCGAGTATTCCTCTATCGATACGTTCATCAGCGAGCACACTGCAAACATCGCGGATCCACTCGGCCAGGTCATGCCTCCAAGTGTGACGATTGACATCATAAGGATGCCGAAATGCACCGGATCCATTCCGATCTGAGTGATGATTGGAACAAATATCGGCGTCAGCAGTAGCACCATGACCGTGCTGTCAAGTGCGAGGCCGGCAACAAGGAGAAAGAACAGGATCACAAGAACGATCATGTTCGGATCATTGATCCCTGACAACATCCAACCTGCCAGTTCCTGCGGAACCTGCATGTAGATGGTGGCATATCCAACCATGCCGCTCATCAAGATGATAAGCATGATGAGACCGACGTCGGATGTGGCCTGTCCGAAGCTCTTCCAGACTTCTTCCAGCGTCAATTCCCGATGCGCCCAGAAACCGATGACCAATGCGTAGACGACGGCTGCCGATCCCACTTCAGAAGGTGTAAACAGTCCACCTCGGATCGCCAGGACCAAAGCAACCGGAAAAAGGAGTGCCCACTTGGCTTCCCAGCATGCGACGGCAAGCGCCTTGAATGTGGGAGGCTCACTGTCTGCAACCACGTATTTGCGCTTCTTGGCGATGACATAGGTGGTGAACATCAGGACTGCCATCATCAAGATGCCGGGAATGATACCTGCCAGAAACAGCCGCCCTATCGAAACGTTTCCGACAAACCCATAAAGGATGAGGCCGATTGAGGGTGGGATCGTGGCAGTGATCAGCGAGCCCACGGCAATTGCCGTGGCGGAAAAGCCCTTGCCGTAGCCCTTTGCGACCATCGTTGGTCCAAGGATGCGCGCTTCCATGGCTGCGTCTGCGACGGCTGAGCCGGATACACCACCCATGAGCGTCGACAAAACGATCGCAACTTGCGCCAGGCCGCCGGACATCCAGCCAACAGAAATGAGGGCGACCTTGAGCAGACGTGCAGTGATGCCACTCGCATTCATGAGGTGACCCGCAAGCACGAAGAATGGTACGGCCAACAGCGGGAAGCTCTGGCTCATCGATGCAATCTTCTGAACGCCGATAGACATCGGCATGCCAGCGGTCGTCACGAAGAAAACGAAACCCGCAATACCTGTTGCAAACGCAACCGGCATGCCGACAACCATTAAAACAACAAAAACAATCGTAATCAGCAGCATATCACAGTTCCAGTGTTGGCGCAGATGCGTCCATCTCGGCTTGCGTGCGGTTATAGATAAGAAGCTCCTGCTCGCGTCCGCGAAATGCCCGGACGATATTCATGACGATGGTCGACGCGATGAGGAGGCAGCCGGCCGGCACAGAAATCGTCACCCACGCGTATGAAAGCGTGCTGTCTCCGAAGGTCCGTTCACGATTGAGCCAAGTCAGATTCCAGCCTTCGACGACGAGGATCGCCAGGAATATCAAGATGACGATGCAGCAGATCAGTTCGAGCCAGAAACGATGTTGATATGCAAGGCGCGCCGATAGCACTTCCATGCCCAGATGCCCCTTCTCTCGCATTGCCTTGTTGGAACCGATGAAACACAGCCAGATGAACAGCAACTGCGCCATGTCGATTGACCAGATCAACGGGTAACCGAAAAACCGCGTGATTGAGGCAACGAACACGAGAGCCGTGATACCACCGAGCAAAGCGACGCATATCGCCAGTTCGAGTTGAACGAGACGCTTGAGCATTAATGTCTCCGAGAGGAAATGGAGACGGGCAGATTGTGGCCCGTCTCACGGATTTCAGTTGCCGGTGATGGCCTGCAATTCGTCACGCAGGGCACTGTAACCAAGCGTCTCGTAGACGCCCGCAGTCGCCTCCTTGAACGGCGTGACGTCAATTTCATTGACAGTCATTCCGGCAGCTACCAGTTCAGCTTCGATCTCTTTCAAGGAATCTTCGGTGCCATGGGAAGCGATATCACCGGCCTTCAGCGCCTCGTCGCGCAGTATGGTCTGCAACTCGGCAGGCAGGCTGTCGAACCATGGGGCGGATGTAACCAGGCCGGTGATCAGATTGATGTGGCCGGTTTTCGTCAATACTGTCGTCACCTCGGAAAGCTTGGCGCCAAGTCCTGCCGGAAGCTGCGCCTCGACGGAATCAATAACCCGCTGCTCAAGTCCCGAATAGACTTCGGCAAATGGCATCGGGGTCGGAACGGCACCCATCGCGCTAATCGTCTCTACCCAGACTGGCGCGCCGGGCGTCCGCATCCGGTTGCCCGACAGATCGTCCGGTGTCTTCACTTCAGTGTTTGTCCACAGGTGCCGTTCACCCTGCCACCAATTGAAAGAAAGGACCTGGTGGCCGGATGCGTCGTGGAGCTTCTTCACCCACTCCTCGAACTTGTCCGACACGACAACTTTGCGGATCCCGTCATAACCGGATGCCAGATAGGGAGCGCCCAGAACACCAAATTCATTGACAAAGGCCGCCAGACGACCGCCGTCGACGACAACTGCAACTGGCGCTCCTGCGCGAGCCTGTTCAAGCACGTCCTCGTCGCTTCCGAGCTGCGAATTCGGGAAGAGTTTGACCTCGATTGCCCCGTCAGAAGCAGTTGCAACATTGTCGCGGAATGCTTCCAGGCCCTTGTAGAGCGGATCGGAGGTCGTGAGCGCGGTATTAACGCTCAAGGTATAATCTGCCGACAAGGCAGGCGAAGCCGCCACGATAGCTCCGACAGCAATAGATGAAACAAGTGCGATGAATTTCATGATTATCCTCCCTGATGAATGATGGCCAGGCCTCCAGCCTCTTTGCAAGACTAGTATGGTAGTATATAGAAAGTCAACATGGTGACGAACTTAAAGCTAAACACACTGCCGAATGACATCGCCCTTGCACGCCAGACCAGCATTGGTGGCCGCGTCTATCAGGTCCTTCGCGATGCGATCGTTCAATTGCAATTGCGTCCTGGCAACAATCTTTCAGAAGCAGAAATCGCCAGCCAACTGGGGGTATCACGTCAACCGGTGCGCGAAGCCTTTATCAAGCTGAGCGAAGCCGGTCTCGTCGAAATCCGTCCGCAGCGAGGGACTTTCGTTCGATTGATTTCGATGCAGGAAGTTGAAAATGCCCAATTCCTGCGTGAAGCGATCGAAGTTGCAGTCGTGCGCAAGGCATCACAGTTGGCATCGCAACAGAGCATTTCACAGCTTCGCGAGATTATCGAACAACAGCACATCGCAGCTGCAAAAGGCGATCACTCCGGTTTCCTGAGATTGGATGAAGGTTATCATCAAGCAATCGCCGGAAGTGCCAACTGTGACGATGCATGGCGGGTTCTTGACAGCCTGAAAGCGCAGATGGACCGAGTCCGCTATCTGTCCCTGCCGCAGGCCACACCATTGGAAGTCATCATCGATCAGCATGCCAGGATTGTGGACGCCATCGAAGCAGGTCTGCCTGACGACGCGGAAGCGGCAATGCATGTTCATCTTCGAGAAATTCTCAAATCACTGCCCAAGCTGGCCGAAGAGGAAACAAACTTCTTCGCAGACTGATTACATCAAGCAGTCAGTCACGCCCGATCGATACCTGACCTGCAACGACCGTGTTTCTTGAATGCAGGCATGCATGGGGACATCGCGCTCAAAGCCATTGCGAATGATGGACATTCGGCTTGCATCGAATATGGCGCCCACCAGCAAGCACTGCCGCCATTCACCGTCGGCAATAGAGACGCCGTCGCATGACGGTGTCGAACCATGACTGGGATAGATTCTTAATATTTGTTATGATGATCTCCTATTCCCTTGACATATATAGCCAATCAAGACGATGAAAGGTAACAACAGCTTTTCGGATGAAGATGAATGCTTGCCATTATTGCCGATGATCTGACAGGGGCGCTCGATTCCGCAGCTCCCTTTGCGGGCCGTGGGCTACTTACGGAACTGGCTCTTCAACCGGAGGCCATCAACGCCGCGCTGGTTCACAAGCCCGAAGTCCTTTCGATCAATACCGGCTCACGCGAAATGCTTGCCGAAGCCGCAGGAAATACAATCCGGACCGTATTATCGTTACTTCCTGACGGGACGACAATCTTCAAGAAGGTGGATTCCCGCCTCAAGGGCAATATCGTCAGCGAGATGGAGGCGATACCATTCCAATCCGCCCTGGTTGCACCGGGCATTCCCGATTTCGGGCGCATCGTAAGGTCCGGTCATCTCCAGGGTTTTGGTGTGGATATGCCAATTCAGGTCGCGGACAGGCTCGGCCACCACAGCAAGCGCTGCCATATTCCCGATACGCTGGATCACCAACAGATGCTCGCCGCACTTTGCCGGGCACAGGCCGATGGCATGGATTTTCTGGTCGGGGCACGGGGACTTGCCGAGGCACTTGCCCAGAAGATGACTGGCAGAACGGATGGCAAGCCGGCTCAGATCCCAGCAGGTCCAGCACTTTTTGTGATCGGCTCACGCGATCCGATCACGTTGGCACAGGTGGATGAGGCGAGGTATTGCCGTGATCTGCAATACCTTGCCGCACCGAATGGAAGTCTTTTACACGAGGCAAGCTCACCGTTTGCCCTCAGGATTGTGCAAGCAACACCCGGAGACAACCCGGCCACACCTGAAGAGGTCTCGCAAAATCTCGCAAGAAGTGTCCAGCCGCAATTGACACGACCGGTACGGACATTGCTTCTTTCGGGCGGCGCCACGGCCGAAGCGGTATTGCTGGCATTGGGGATATCGAGAATGCGACTTGGTGGAGAATGTCTTCCAGGGCTCGGGCTTGCTCATTCCCAAGGCTATTGCATCATTGCAAAATCGGGCGGCTTCGGGCAACGGGATACATTGAAAACCTTAGCAAACATGATCCTTGAGAGGATGGGATGAAAAATGGGGCTGGAAACCGGAACATCGCGAAAGGGCCTTCCCGACGTCGTTTTCGAACGAATGCTGCGCGCCATAAAGTCCGGCGCCTATCAGCCTGACGAGCGACTTCCAACCGAACATGACCTGGCTGCAGAATTCGAGGTCTCCCGGCCAATCATCCGTGAGGCTTTAAGGCGCCTGCGTGAACAGGGCTTGATCTATTCGCGACGCGGCGCCGGAAGTTTCGTCCGGGCAACTGGCCTGAAAGAACCGCTTGGCTTCGGGCAGCTCGAGAATATTGCCGATCTGCTCAACTGTTACGAGTTCCGCCTGACCCTCGAACCTGCTGCAGCCGCAGCCGCAGCCACCCGCCACGATGCCGACAGCATGACGGACATTCGCCGCGCACTCGATCTGATGCGAGATGCCACCAACAGGCAATCACATCGGGAAGATGCCGACTTCCAGTTTCACCTGGCCATCGCGCGAGCCGCTCAAAACAACTACTTCTCCACCGCAATGGAAGCGCTCAAGGAACATATCGCCGTCGGCATGAAGTTTCACGGCGTATCTGTACGAAGAGAAGTTGCGGGCCTGATGCGCGTCTTCAATGAGCACGAGGCAATCGCTGAAGCAATTGAAACAGGCGACGCACTGGCCGCCCGTCAGTTAATGCATGATCATCTGACCGGATCCCGGGACCGTCTGTTTTCTTCCTCGCACAGGGTATGAGAAAAAGACTTCGACAGCCGCCAACCCGGGAAGTTTAGCACGTGCAACCACATAGACGTTCCGACAAGAAGGCCGCCTACAAGGCGGCCTTGTATATTGCCAACACGTCATCGACACTCATGTCGACAGGATTGTTGTCCATCAAGCGACGGATCTGATGTGCGTCGGCGGCATATCGAACAAGATCATCTTCGCCTGCCCCATGTTTTGCCAGCGACATTTCAAGACCGAGCTCCGAGCAGAATGCACAAGCTGCAGAACGAAGTTCATCTTGTGAAAGATCATTGCCGAGGTTGAGCGCTCGCGCGACTTCGGCGGTCTTGTCGGGAACTGCTATCTGGTTGAATGCCAGCACATGCGGGAAGATGATCGCATTGGCCAATCCATGAGGCAGATCCAGAAGCGTCCCAAGCGGATAAGCGATGGCATGACCCGCGGCCGTATTGACTGGCCCCAGGCAGATCCCGCCATAATAGGATGCCAGCATCATTCCCTCACGCGCTTCAGTATCCTCGCCATCGCGGACGGCGCGCGCCAGGTATCTGCCGACAAGGTTGATCCCCATCCGTGCAAATTCGTCAATCATGGGATGTGCGCGACGATTGGTGAATGCCTCGACACAATGGGCCATTGCATCAACACCGGTCGCTGCAGTCACGGCCGTAGGAACTGAATAGGTCAATACCGGATCGAGGACTGCGAGGTCGGCGATCATGTGTGCGCTTTCTACGGAAATCTTGCTGCCTTTTCCTGGATCGGTAATGAGGGCACGTATTCCCGCCTCGGATCCAGTTCCAGCTGTTGTTGCGACTTGCGCCAACCTGCTTCGTCGGCCACCGACACGATTGGGCCCCGCAATATCTTCAAGCGACTGATCTGTATCCCATAGGACAGAAACCAGCTTTGCCACATCGAGCACCGATCCGCCACCTAGTCCGACAATGAGATCGGGCCTCAGTCTGCGCGCGGCATCAACGGCCATTTCCAGAATTTTGGTATCCGGTTCGCCAGAGATTGCATCGAATATCTCGACCTTGCCACCGAGACACAGACGGTCAACAAAGCTCGCTGTAATCGGCGTAGCAATAACAAGAGTGTGCGTGGCATCTGCAGCCCAGGCGCCAACTTGTGAAGTCGTGTCTGCCCCAACGGCCAATCGCCGTGGCTGGTGGATCGTAATCGGAGCAATCGTCATCTCAAGTCATCCTTGCTACCTGCGCCAGCCACAAGTCTGCGGGCATAGGCAATGGCTGCGTTCATGTTGCCGTGATTGGCAATACCCTTGCCTGCGATATCGAAGGCTGTGCCGTGATCGACCGACGTTCGATCGATCGGCAAGTCGACGGAGACGTTTACGGCTGTATCGAAAGCGACGAGCTTGATCGGGATATGCCCCTGGTCGTGATACTGGGCAACGACAAGATCAAAGGCACCCGAATACGCCCGGTGGAAAACAGTATCCGCAGAAATTGGTCCGTGCGCATCGATCCCCTCCTCTCGTGCCGCAGCAACGGCAGGCGCGATCTGGGCGGTATCTTCGTGGCCGAAAAGGCCGTTTTCGCCGCAATGAGGATTGATTCCGGCGACAGCTATGCGCGGCCGTTCGTAACCGATGCGCTTGAGATGCGCGTCACCTGCCCGGATCGTCGCCAGCACTCTTTCGGTGGTCGCCCGGCGAATGGCCTCCTGTAGCGATACATGCGTCGAGACATGAATAACCTTCAGTTTCTCCGAGGCCAGCAGCATGTAGGCAGCGGCAGATCCGGTCAGACTTCGCAACATTCCTGTATGGCCATCGTAGTGATGACCTGCAGCGTTGAGCGCCTCCTTGTTGATGGGCGCTGTGACAATGCATCCAATCTGCCCTGCCTGCGCATCACGGACAGCACTTTCTATGAAACGAAAGGCGGCATCACCGGCAACCGGCGACAATTGTCCCCAGGGCAATGGTGCCCCTTCGACAGGAAGGTCATTTACAAGGGGGGCCAGTTCCAGCTCTATTCCAAGAGCGAGACGAGCCGCTTCGAGCGTTGCCAGATTGCCATAGATACGGGTCGCCTTTCGCTCACTGTCCGACATTTCCGCGACGGCACGCACGGAAATCTCGGGCCCGACGCCACAGGGATCCCCCATGGTTATGCCAATGATATTGCTCATGACTTTCTCCCGTCTGCCGCTTCTTCCCACCCAGGTGCAAGGCGAACATATTTGATGGCTCGGCGATGATACGTATAGGCCAGATGGAGCGCCCCGTCCTCAGCTTCGAGTAGCGATGGATAGGACATTTCCTGATTTCGTCCATCGGTGGAATCATTGGACAAGCAGGTGCCTGCCCCATCCTCGATGACAATACGGGTCGAAAAAGTGATGCCACCATCACGGGAAAGGCAGACTGTGACCGGAGCGCGTGGCACACCCCAGATCGGCACACACCCGCCGGATGGATCTGCATCCGGGCGTTCATCATCGTCGCCCAGTTCATCATACAGCGACGCACGGCGATCTGAAGAACTTGTCGCATTGACCGGGTTGCAAATCATCGCGACACTGCCGGACTTCAGGCGAATGGCCGCGATCGATGAATTGTTGTTGGGTACATCCGTCGGCTGTGGAGAAGACCACGTATGGCCATCATCGGTGCTTTCACTGCGGTAGACAAAATCAGCCTGCCGCCGTCGATAAAAGGCGGCATAACGCTCTTGACCGACAGGAACCGGGCTCATGTGAACACAGCCGATCGATCCCTCAACGTTTTCCAGGTGCCATGTGACACCTGCATCGTAAGAGACCCCGACGGCCGCATGATCATGACTGCCATTCCATTTCTGACCCGGCCTCGGGACACAACGGAAGATCGGCAACAGCCACGCGCCATCTTTACGAACAACAACGGGCGCACGCACAAAGCACCCACTCGGCAAATCCAGGTACCGTCCTTCTTCCGCTTTCAGGCAAGTTTGATTCTTCGCATCGGTATTAATCTTAACCATTCGGATACGGCACTCGTCCTGATTTCCAGATGGTTGCGAGGTGTGAAACAGCCATAGCTGCCCGTCCGGGGCCGTAAACAGGACCGGATTCTGCTCAGAGTGCACCGGATCGTTACTGACTTGCAAAGCGTCGCTCCAGGCATTTGCCCCGGGAACCAAGACCGAAACGAAGATAGAAATGTCCGATTTCCCTTCCAGACTTCCAGCAAACCACGCACAGGCGAGCGACCTGTCGCGAAGCTCATGCAGGAAGGCGGCATGATTCTGAACCATTGGTGATGGCAGCAATGCCTCCTTGCGATCTGGCGCAACTGTCTGCATCACGCCATCCATGGCGTGGGCTATATCATCAGGGCTCATGTGGTCCTCCTGTTCGCCTGGAGAAGCCTCATTATTACGAAGTTGTCAAGTTTGTTAGATTATTAATTTGGCGCCAGAACACAAATGAAAAACATATATCCAATTGTTTTTACATACGTTTTGTTCTTGCATATTTTTGTCGCAGTAGTCACGTCTAAATTTATTTGACAAAGTCTCTTGAAAATTGGATGGTCGGCCAAGATCGGAGATCACTGATGAACTGCCGGTTGCTGTAGCGAGGATACAGCGCCAGTTAAGGCTGAAGCCCTGTTGGGCGGTCGCAAATCTATAAAACGCCCGGGCCACGAGGTCGAGGTGCGGAACAGACATAGAAATTTGTTTCAAATGGGAGGAAATAACGTGAAGAAAACATTGCTCGTGGCTGCCCTGATGCTGGGCTCCACTGTTTCTTCGGCACTCGCGGGCTCGGGCCCGATCAAGATTGTCTTGCCTGAAGAGGCAGACTTGCTGGAGCCGTGCATGGCAACCCGATCAAACATCGGCCGGGTCATCATGCAAAATGTCAATG
>JAEWDP010000029.1 GCA_023390055.1 Pseudomonadota bacterium
TCGTGACACCGGACAATATTGCTCATGTCGTCTCTCGTTGGACCGGGATACCGGTCGACAAGATGTTGGAAGGTGAACGTGAGAAGTTGCTTCGTATGGAAGATGAATTGGCAAAGACGGTTGTTGGTCAGGGTGATGCGGTGCAAGCCGTCTCTCGGGCAGTTCGCCGTTCACGTGCCGGCCTGCAGGATCCAAATCGACCAATTGGTTCGTTCATCTTCCTTGGACCGACCGGTGTCGGCAAGACAGAACTTACAAAATCGCTTGCCCGGTTCCTGTTCGATGACGAAGGGGCTATGGTGCGCCTTGACATGTCTGAGTATATGGAAAAGCACTCGGTTGCTCGGCTGGTTGGCGCGCCTCCTGGATATGTCGGTTACGAAGAGGGCGGCGCACTGACGGAATCGGTTCGTCGCAAGCCATATCAGGTCATTCTGTTCGACGAGATCGAAAAGGCGCACCCGGATGTCCTTAATGTACTTCTGCAGGTGCTCGATGATGGGCGTCTGACGGATGGCCAAGGTCGGACGGTCGACTTCAAGAACACGATCATCATCATGACTTCGAACCTTGGTGCGGAATTTCTTACGAATCTTCCAGAAGGTTCTGATACCGATCAGGTTCGAGATCAGGTCATGGAAGTGGTGAAGACGGCATTCCGTCCGGAGTTCTTGAACCGTGTAGATGAAACCATCCTGTTCCATCGTTTACAGCGGACAGAGATGGGAGCCATTGTCGACATCCAGATGAAACGCCTTGTGTCACTGCTTGCTGAACGCAAGATCGTTGTCGAACTCAATCCCGATGCCCGCGAATGGTTGGCGGAAAAGGGTTACGACCCTGTCTACGGAGCACGACCGCTGAAGAGAGCGATCCAGAAATACGTGCAGGATCCGCTTGCAGAGCAAATACTCGGCGGCGAAATTGCAGATGGATCGACGGTTGCTGTAGATGCCGGATCAGATCGTTTACTGTTTCGTGTGAAACATAAGGTCAGTGAAGCAGCATAAATTTAAAAAAAGGGGGCTTGGCTTGGTAGCCCCCTTTTCACTGAGCGGTTTTTCTCCTGCTAAGAAGCAGGCAGTACGAACTCTCGCACTCTGCGCGCCACGAGGAACTGACTTTCCGCTGCCCTTTGGATGCTATCCAGGTCGTGGCTCGCATTTACAAATAGAACATCTTCGACCTTCACGGTCGGGTCATTGTTCCAGAAACAAAGTCGACAGATTGAAGCGATCAGGTTCGAACAGCAGCCGGCTATCGACTTGCAACCTCTGACGGTTCATCGGCAGGTCCGAGGAGGGCATCAATGCGACTGCGCTCTTCCTTGAAGCGCGCAAGGTCTTGTCCTTCGAGAGACTTTCCGCCTGGTAGACGGATTTTCATCGGATCAACCTTCGTGCCATTCACGATCAACTCGTAATGCAGATGCGCACCAGTCGAAAGTCCAGTCGAACCCACATAGCCGATCACCTGGCCTTGCGTTACCTTTGCGCCAGGTTTGACGCCTTTGGCGATGGCACTTTGATGATTGTAAGATGAGACATAGCCATTAGCATGACGAACCAAAGTCTGGTTCCCATAGCCCCGGTCCCAGCCTGCTTTTTCTACCACGCCATTACCGGCGGCAATGATTGGAGTGCCGCGGGGGGCGGCCCAATCCGTCCCGGTATGCATGCGGGCATAACCCATAATTGGGTGACGGCGCATGCCAAATCCTGAAGTCATGCGCCCGTGGGGTACCGGATTGCGTAGCAGAAATTGCCGGATACTGCGTCCTTCGGCATCGTAATAATCGACGGAGCCGTCCTCTGTATTCTGGAACCGATAAAAACGAGTGGTCGTGTCTCCAAAATGGGCATTCACATAGAGGAGCTCGGACTGGTCGGTTGCCTGGCCGCTCTCGTCCAGGACGGAGAAAAAGGCTTCAATCTTGTCTGTTGGTTTCAACTGCGCTTGAAGGTCGACGCTGCTGGCAAGCAGCTTGACAAGCAACCCGGTCATCTCCGCTGTCATGCCGTATGAGAGTGCGGCTCGATAGATACCGTCATAAGCGCGCGGCAGCTCTCGCCCGGAGACGACCTGTGGTGGCTGGTCGCTGAAAGCTCCAGCGATCGCATCAATCATGGGTGGCTCTGTCGCGTCTACCATTCGAGCGTGATCGTTGAGGGCGATTGTGACCTCGTGCTTCCCGCCACGGTAGACCGATGCTCGTACGACCATGACCATGTCGCCCTGCTGCAGAACGCCAATACGAAGGATATCGCCCGGAAGGAGTTTGGGTTCAGCAAGCCGGTTGCCAAGGTGGCCGGCTATCTCGTCGGCCTTGCCCTCGGGATAGCCGACATCTTTAAGTGCCGTCGCAATGTCCTTCTCTATGCGAATTGGAATGATATCGTCTGCATAGTCGCGGGTATGCGGTGTTACCGGTTCGGCAGCCGTGACCGTCATGTTCTGTTCAACTATCCGGGCCGTCAGGCCTGCCGTTATGTCGAGGGCATCGTCATCCGCCGAGAAACGTTGTGGATCGACATAATAAAGTGCGGAAAGCTGTGTATTCCCGTCGGTCAGGACTGATCCATTGGAGCGGACGTTCTCTTCCACTTCCTCCAGAGACATCGATGGTGCATATGGATAGGCGGCGCCGCTGGTCGGAAAGGGGATCGCCCGGAGGCTAACTTCGGATTCCACTTCAGACCCATATATAACAGCGGTGCTGCCTGGCGCTGGATCAGAACCTTCGCTGGAGGAAAAGATCGTCAAAGGATCGAACTGCGGATACTCTTCCTGCGTCACATGGTTGGCCGCAAGATTCATTTTGACATGTGCAAAGGGCCGGCGCCGGACAACCTCCTTGTTGCCTTCATGGACGATGGTCGAGACTTCCATCACCTTCCGGTCAGTGGGCATCGCCACGATATTCCCACCGAGAAGGCGCCCGCCCCGGATGACAGTATCGGGTTCGTTCTCTAGCGGAAGCGACGCTGAGGCTTCGGCCGGGATGGCAAGCTGCTGACGACCGTCGAGAGCTGCAAACAAGGCAACGCCCATAAGGATAGAGGATGTAATTCCCGTCAGGAAGGTGCCGGAAAGCCAGCGCAGAGATACTTCACGCCGATCGGGAGCTCGCCTGCCATCGGCAAGGAGCGGCGGCTCGTTTCCGAGCGTCCGGATCATGTTGTGAGCATTGAACATTTCAGTCCCTGAGTTCCCCTCGTGCTCGCCGAACAATGGTCGTAACAGGAGCCAATTCCAATCATGTGCCCTTTTCACAAATCCATGTCAAATAAGGAGCTTGACGCGAATTCCACATGCGCAACGAGTTTACTGCTGTCTGCTATAATATAGAAAATATGACAAAGTGCGGGCGAAACCGCCATTGACGCCAATAACATCCTGGAATCCATACTTAAAGGGAGCATTGAAATGTTGCTCACCGAAGCCATCTCAACAACAGAATTAAATTTCCTATTTATTTTCAGTTAGTTGATTGATTTCTTCTGTTTTGGTTGAAAGTGGTGTTGACTTAATTTGATTAGAGGGACTATAAC
>JAEWDP010000036.1 GCA_023390055.1 Pseudomonadota bacterium
TGCCCGAGCCTCCAACTATGCATTTCCCGATCCCGCACCCGGAACAAAGATCATTCTCGCAGCATCAAGTGCCGCAATGATCGACTACGTTCGCAGCCAGTTTACCCTGTATGTGCTAGAAGGTATCCGTGAGCGGGCGCATGCACTTGGCATTGAGATCGTCGACAGGCCGATATCTGGTGAACCAGGTTGGCGAGCCGCGCTGGAGGAAGCCCGCGACACGAACGAAATTACCGGCCTCCTCTTCCTCACGATTGACGACGAGCGCATGCTGGCTGCCACACGGGATACAGGAAAGCCGGTGGTGCTCGTAAATGGTGATGATCCCGACATGCGCCTGTCGAGTGTTACACCGTGCAACCGTTCAGCCGCCCGCATGGCGACAAATTACCTTCTCAACCTCGGCCACGAGCGTATCCTCTTTCTGATGCGCCCAGGTCGACAGACTATCATGAGACGGCAAGAGGGGTGGCGCGATGCGTTTGTTGATCATGATCTGCAGCCGCCCGATGATTTGGTCATGGCCATTGCCGACTGGCTTCCGGAACTGGCTCAAAAGGCCGTCTCCCAACGGCTCCACCAGAAGGGCCTCGACTATACTGCCATCCTCGCCGCCGGCGACAGCCTGGCCATTGGCGCCATGGCGGCACTGCAGCAGGCAGGCTATGGTGTGCCGCAAGATGTATCGGTAATGGGGATGGACGACCTTCCGCAGTCAGCCTTCTTGAACCCACCCCTCACGACAGTCCATATTCCCGCCCGGGAGATTGGTGCTACAGCGATCGATCTCATTCGCGAGATCCAGTACGGTCCGCAAACGACTTCTCGCAGGATCGAACTCGCGTGTCATATGGTGGAGCGGCAATCCGTCGATACATGTTTGCGCCGATTGGGTCCAACATGACTAAGCCAACCTAGACAGCGCGCTGCGAAACACCCGCTGGTCAAATCTTGCTGTCAGCAGCGACGATGTCTATGCACAACCACTACCAGGAAAGCTTGGATTGGCGCTTTATCGCGTTGCTCGCGGCAATCATTTGCGATCGAGTATACATCTTGGCGTGATTGACCAGATCCTCGCCATCTTCCCATGTCTCCCGCCAAATGCCGAGAATACCCGTCAATGGCTGACCTACTACCCGTGATGAGAACGATTCGTATGTGATGGGGCCATCGTAGCCGATCCTGGCCAAAGCCTGGAAGATTGACTTAAGGTCGATCGAACCGGTTCCCATATATCCACGGTGGCTTTCACCTGTATGAAAATAGCCGAGATAGTCGCCGGTTGCCTGGATGGCGGCCACGGCATCGACCTCCTCGATATTCATATGATAGACGTCGAGATGAACTTTGACGTTTTCTGCGCCAACCCGACGGCAATACTCCACAGCCTGCGCGGCGGTATTGATCACGTTCGACTCGTATCGGTTAACCACCTCCATACCCAGAGTAATATCGCTTGCTGCGGCCTTTTCTGCCACCCGTGCCATCACCTCTATGGAGGATGCGATCCCCGCCGATGTGGGTGGTTCGGAATATTTCTGGAATGCGGAGTAGAGAATACCGCAAACATGGGTCGCACCAATATCCCGCGCGGTGGAAATGACGTCCAGAAGATGGGCTTCCCCTGCCCGCACACGTTCCGGATCGGTAGAGGAAATATCCTTCTCGGCGCCCAGTCCCAGTGACATCGTGACACCTATACCGGCCTGCTCCACCCGCTTGCGCGTAAGCTCGATATTCATCTGGTGTGGTGCCATCGCCGATATTTCAATCAGGTCAAAACCGAATTCAGCGGTCTTGTCGATCGCTCGGGCAGCCTCAGCATCGCTCCAACCGGACACCCAGACATTTGCGTGCAAGCCAAGACGGTTCTTCATTTCTCTCTCCTTGCAAAAGGTTGTGATTCAGTCCTGATGAGCGCCTGTTAAGAAACACCGCCGCAAAATCTCCGAGTTCACAACAGTGACCTGGCAGATGGAGCCACACCTTCGCTAAGCAGGACACTTAGCGAAGTTCCCGGGCAAGCGACTGAAGACGGCAGAAGGCATCATAACGTCGCTCATGAATGAGACTGACAGCGCCCTGTGCAGGCAGGCTGACAGAGCCTGGACGGCTCATTGCCGCCATTGCGCTTGGGAGATCCGTATAGAGGCCAGCGGCCACAGCTCCTAGCGTGGCCGCTCCCAGCATTACAGGTTCTTCGGATTCGGCGGCGAGAACAGGCCTGTTCACAGCATCAGCAAGTATCTGGCGTATCAGGCTCGATTGGCCTGCTCCACCGGAAACGACTACCTTTTCGATCGGCGCACCGGCACTGGACTGCGTCTCGATGATCTGACGCAACCCGTATCCTATTCCGGAAACTCCGGCGAGATACAAAACGGCCAGGCTGTCCAGATCCTTCTCCATTCCCAGACCGACAATCACGGCGCGGGCGTGGGGGTCTGCATGCGGCGCGCGATTGCCGAGGAATTCGGGCACAATATGAATTCCTTCAGCCAGGCGAATGACATCGGACAGTGAGGGCGTTGCCGCCAGCAACTGTTCTGTCAAGAGTTCAGCGACGGAGATATTGCGTCGCCGCGCCATGTCCCGCGCCTCGGCGCTGGCCGGATGAAGTTCGATCAGATGGTCAATGGCGGCACCGGCCGCGGATTGGCCACCTTCGCTCAACCATATCCCCGGGACCATAGCCGAGAAATAGGGTCCCCATACCCCCGGGATGAACACGGGCTCTGCGGTAGAAGTCATGGTGCAGGAAGATGTTCCGAAGACATAGGCCATATGGGTAGCCGGCGTGCCCTCGATCCCTACGGTACCGATCCCGCCGGCATGTGCATCGATCATTCCTGCGGAAACTGGTGTGCCTTCACAAAGCCCAAGATCGACAGCGGCCTGTGTGGTCAAACCTGTACTAAGCGGTGTTCCGGGGTTGACGACGTTGGCACCGATGCGAACGAAACCCTCATCCGCCAGCTCAGCCAGTCCGATCTGTTGGAAATAGGATGGATCCCATCGGCGTTCATGCGCCAGATAGGTCCATTTGCAGGTCACAGTGCATGTTGAGCGCGCCAGATCTCCGCTAGCCTTCCACGTCAGGAAATCGGCGAGGTCAAAGAACTGCCATGCCCGGGCAAAGACCTCGGGGCGCTTCTCCTTCAACCAGAGGAGCTTCGGGGTCTCCATTTCAGGAGATATGCGTCCACCGACATATTTCAAAACATCGTGGCCCATCGCGTTAATGCGTTCGGCTTGGTCGACTGCGCGGTGATCCATCCAGACGATGATGTCGCGAAAAGGGTCTTCTGAAGAGCCCACCGGAAGCGGTTTGCCACCTTCACCAAGCACTACCAGAGAACATGTGGCATCAAAACCGATCCCGGCGACACGGTCAGGCTCAGCCCCAGCCTTTGCAAGAGCGTCTCGCACAGCCATACAGACCGCTTCCCACACCTGCGTCGATGACTGTTCCACCGCCGAGCCCGGTCCGCGCCAGATCGTGATCTCATGCTTGGCAGATGCAAGCATTCGTCCTGAAAGGTCAAACAGTCCCGCCCGGGCGCTTCCGGTGCCGACATCAACACCGAGAATAAGCCTCTCATCACCTACTGTCATGATGTGTTCTTTCTGCCCTCACAGGTCCAGGCTGCTCGGCATGATAACGAGGTCGCGAACCGTCACATTGCGCTGCCGCGTCAACATGAACAGCACGGCGTCAGCGACTTCCTGGGGCTGCATCAGGCTGCCATTTGCTAAAGCTTCTTCCATCTTCGCCTTTGGCCAGTCGTCCAGTAGAGCAGTCACTACCGGGCCGGGAAGCACGGCACCTACACGGATGCCATGAGGCGCAACCTGACGACGCGTAGCGTGAACAAACGCCTGGACGGCAAACTTGGAGGCCGTATAGATCGGCTCCCAGACCACCGGTATCACACCCGCAACAGATGAGGTGAAGAGGATGTCACCGGTCTTCTGCGCAATCATATGCGGCAATACGGCATGAACGGATCGGAAGGCAGCATTAATATTGAGGTTCAACATCCGATCCCAGGCATCAGGATCACCCTCAGCCACAGAGCCACCGATATAAGCGCCGGCATTGGCGTAGAATACGTCCAGTCGACCAGCCACATCGAGAATGCGCGGCAGCATGCCCGATACCTGAGCACCATCAAGCAAGTCTACCACCAGAGGCAGGGCCGCTGGTCCGATCTCCGCACACAAGTTCTTCAAGCGGTCTTCTGCACGATCAATCAGCACCACCTTGGCACCAGCAGCAACCAATGTGCGAGCACATTGTAGCCCGATCCCGGAAGCGGCGCCCGTTATGGCCACGACCTTGCCATTCATTTCTTCAGCCATGCTAGTCTCCGTTATTTCAGATCAACCGCGGCCGTGGGATGCACGAGACCTGCGAGCAAGGGAATCAACAATCACGGCGATAGCCAGTACCCCGCCAGTGATCATGTAGCGAAGGCTCGACGACAGGTTCAGCAGCGTCAACCCGTTCGATATCGCCTGGATCACGATGATCCCTAATAACGCCGAGTAGGCGCTACCCCGGCCGCCGAAGAGACTCGTGCCACCGATTACTGCGGCAGCAATTGCGTTAAGATTGATGTCCCCAGTACCGGCCTGCTGGCTCGACGACGCAAGCCGCGCGGCAGAGAGCATCCCACCAAGCGCAGCAAGAGTTGAGCAGAGCATGAAAGCCGAGAGGTAGATGCGTTTAATGTTGATCCCGGATCGGCGAGCCGCTTCTCGATTGCCGCCAACGGCAAACATAGACCGGCCCCATTTGGTGCGCGTCAACGCGTAGTTGAGAACAACAACCAGGAGCACGAAGAGGCCAAACATCCACGGCACGCCCCGGCCGAGATTAAGATACCAGACGGTGAATTCCAGTGCGACTGTCAGCAGGCCGGCCTTGATCAGAAGCAGACCGAACGCTTCGGAACTTAATCCAACAGAGTTGCGCCTCTTTGCCACCCTCAGGCCGTCCCAGAGCACCACAATTCCTGGAAGCAGCGCCAGAGAATGCGAAAACCAGGCTGGCATGATCAAGAGTTGCCCGAACTTTACCATTGGTGACGCATAGGGAAGATTGATGGAGCCCGCGCCACCCAGCAGATAAAGTTGCAAGCCGAGGATTGCGAGCAGTCCTGCCAGCGTCGAGATGAAGCTTGGCATTCCTATCCAATTATAGAGAGCCGCATAGACTGCACCGATTGCCGCTCCTGTGGCAAGTGCAAGCAGGACGGCGACTGGCAAAGGCAATCCGATGTTCACCCAGAGCACCCCTACCAGAGCGGAAGCAAGCCCACTCATGGAGCCGACCGAGAGGTCAATCTCGCCAAGCATCAGGACGCAAACGATACCCAGTGAAATAACGCCGATGGTTGCACAGTCGAAGAGAAGATTCACAAGATTATTCGGGGCCAGAAACAGCGGGTTGAGGCTGGCAAAGACTACAGAAATCACGACCAGGCCAATAGCCACAGGCAGCATGCCCAGGTCGCCTGTACGCACACGATCAAAGAAGATCCGCACAATGCCGGTAACATTGTCACCGTGGCGCATACGTTCATCCGCGCGATCAAGAGGTAATCCGTTGTCCTGGCTCATACAGATGCCCCCTTTGCTTCGGCGGCCTTGCGCTGACTGCGCCGTACCACTGCGTTCTCAGTCGCGCCGGTAATAGCCGCAACAAGTTCCTGATTGCTTGCATCCGGCGTAAAGACACCATTATTGCGACCAAGTCGCAGCACAACAATTCTGTCGGCAACTGCTCGAACGTCTTCCATATTATGACTGATGACAATGACGCCAAGGCCACGGTCGCGAACACGTTCAATGAGGTTGAGGACTTCGGCGGTCTGCGCAACACCGAGCGCTGCAGTCGGCTCATCGAGCATGATGATCTTCGGATCCAGCAGCAGGGATCGTGCAATGGCAACCGTCTGGCGTTGCCCGCCGGACAGCGAAGCCACTGGCTCGCGCACCGACGGAATGCGTGCGGCGAGTTCCTTCAACAGCGTCCAGGCGCGGACTTCCATCTGCACCTCATCGAGCCGGAAAGGGCTCAGTTCATGACCGAGAAAGAGGTTCGCCACAACATCAAGATTCTCACACAGTGCCAGGTCTTGAAACACCGTGGCAATACCAAGGTTCAGCGCGACCGCTGGATTAGCCAGCGACACCTCGGAACCCATGAACTCTATCGTGCCAGCAGTCGGTTGATGTACCCCCGCGAGCAATTTTACAAGCGTGGACTTACCCGCGCCATTGTCACCGACCAGTGCCACAACCTCACCGGCATGAATGTCGAGCTCTATGTCGGTCAACGCAGAGACCGCACCAAACTTTTTTGAAATATGCCTGAGGCTGAGGATCTTCTCGCCCTGGGCTGGTTGCCGTGTCCCATCTGTCATGATGATGGCTTCCCTTGGTCAAATACCTGAAGATTGGCATCCGGCCGGCGGGAGGAACCAGCCGGATGCAACCTGGCTGTCGCGAGCTTGCGCAACCAGGCACTCATAGATTTACTGGATAATTCCCAGAGCCTTGCAACCCTCGGCATACTCGCCAGTGCAGACCTCTTCCGGCGTCTGAATGCCCTTGTCAAAGATCTCCGCCTTGATGTTTTCGGCTGTTACTACAGCAGGGACGAAGAGTTCCGACGGGGTCTCATAGAGCGTTGTCTTCGGTTCCGGAGTCTCACCATTCAGAAACTGAACCGCTACATTGGCCGCTGCTGCAGCCACAATTTCCGAGGGCTTGGAAATTGTATTGTACTGGTCACCGGAGATGATCAGTTGCAACGCAGCAATGACGGCGTCATTGCCGGTGACCGGAGGGACCGGGTCTACACCTGCGGCCTTGAAGGCAGCGACGGCAGCACCGCCAGTCCCGTCATTGGCGGCCGCAACACCCTTGATGTCAGCGCCGAATCGGGTGATTTGACCCGCGGCCCATTGCTGCGCCAGAGGTGGCTTCCAATCTGGCGTGTCGAATTCGGCCAGTGTCTCGTAGCCTGATTCGGCCAACCCACGATGGATACCGTCTCGAATGAGACCGGCAGCAGCGTCTGTCGGCGAGCCATTGATTTGCAGGACGCCTGAACCTTCGGGAACTCCTTCAGCCTTCATATGATCGACCAGCGACTTGGAAATGGCGTAACCAATTCCCTCGTTGTCGAACGAAACATAATAGTCAGCCGGCGCGTCCGGGATCGGTCGATCATACGCGATGACTTTCACGCCTTGAGATTGAGCCAATGTCACCAGCGCGGCACCTGCCGATGAATCCACTGGATCGAGTACAATCACTTTAGCGCCCTGCGTCAGCGCTGAATTGAATTGCTGCTGTTGCAAGGCTACATCGGCATTGGCGTTCTGATAAATCACCGTACAATCAGGGCAAAGCTTCGCCATCTCGGCCTTAAAGCCGGGATAGTCATGCTCTTCGTAACGGGTCGAGCCCTGGTCGGGCATCAAAAACGCAACAGTACCGCTGGTCTGAGCTAGCGCGGCGCTGCCCGCCAGCAAGCCGAGAGCACCGATTACGGTCGGTAGGGTGTATTTCGTCATCAATCCATCTCCTCCACTGTTTCGAGAGTTCGATCGCCCACCTCATTGCCCGGAGAAACCTTCTTGTTCCCACGTGAACAACCGATAGTCACTCTGCACAGCAAACCGCTCTGCAGAACAAGAACCGTTAAAAGCGCTCCCCGAGCCTGAATCAGGTTGATCCGGCAAGTACAATCGATAGAGCATCGTTGCTCAACCGATATAGCAAGCTTGCACGACTACTCTTCGACTGTCAAGATGGTGAAAACTGCAAGAGGAGTCTGCTTTTGGCCGAACAGCGGGGATATGGTAAACGCATCACTATATATGACCTGGCCACAATAGCCGGGGCATCACCGACCGCCGTGAGCTCAGTTCTGAACGGCACGTGGAAGAAGCGGCGGATCGGGGCTGCACTGGCGGAGCGAATTACACGGATTGCCGAAGAGCAGGGTTACGCGCTGAACATGCAGGCGAGCGCATTGCGGCGCGAAAAATCGCATCTGATCGGGATGCTCGTACCAAAGTATGACAACCGCTATTTTGGGTCCATCGTCGAAAGCTTCGAAGCGATGGCGCGGGACCGTGGCTTATTTCCGATTATCACGTGTACCCAGCGTAACGCCGAGCTGGAAATCCAGGCTGCGCGGGCAATGATATCTCATCAAGTAGAGTGTCTCGTTGCAACCGGTGCTACAGACCCAGACCGTATTACAGAGATTTGCACCGCAGCCGGTGTTCGATCCCTCAATCTCGACCTCCCAGGCAAGCTCGCTCCGTCCGTGATCTCCGATAATCGTGGGGGAGCCTTTGCGGTGACGAAGCGCGTCCTTTCGGCGTCCGAAGGTATCCGTGCACCCGACCAGCCGCTCCTTTATATCGGCGGACGGCCAGATCATAACACCGCGGAACGCATCCGCGGTTTCCGCGATGCTCATTGCGAAGCGGGAATAGACATAGACGAAGCCTTGATCCTCGCCACGGGCTATTCACCAGAGCGTGCCGAACAGGCTCTACATACATTGGCCGGACAACGCGGAACGCTTCCTGGTGCCATGTTCGTCAGCTCAACGATCTCACTCGAAGGTGTCATGCGGTGGATAAAGACGAGCGGTCATTTTGGCGATTTTGCACCTCACATTGGCTGCTTTGACTGGGATCCGCTGGCATCTATCCTGACCGAAAACATCATCATGCTTCGCCAGGACGTTCCCACAATGCTCAACGAATTGTTCCAGCTGATCGACGCTGAGCCCACCGAGCCTCATCTCATTGAAGTCCCGACTATTTTTGCGCGATAGCGAGAGTGAGTGAAGGCCGCATTCCCCTGCATGATTTTCCGCCGGATTTCAGTAGAGAAGGATATGCACATCTGAAAGGCCACGTACCGGCCGTCTGCGCAGCAGGAGAGTTTACCGGGGCTGATCCTCGTCATCCGGATGGCCAAGCTCGCAGAACCACCCCCCGATATACTTGACGCCAATGGCGTTGGGATCGGGAACCGGGGTGCTTGCTTCTATAGCTTCGCGGTAGGGTTCGGTGTTGTCTTGCGGAATAAAGCCTAAATGGCCAGCGCCGCTGTTGTCGTATGGCTTCAGTCGATTGTCGGATGTGCCATATATGAAACTGTGACCGACACGCGGCGCGGTTAAGGCTGACTCGACCAGTCGCAGGCAATCAGCATACGTCAAGAACGACCACAACATGCGTCGATCAGTCGGCTCGTCGAAAGATGAGAAGATACGCAGGCAGGCCGTTTCGATGCCGAACTTGTCCCAATAAAACCGGCTCAGGCTTTCGACAAAGCATTTTGAGACGCCATAAAGCGAATCCGGACGATGCGGCGCCTCGACGCCGATATGTGCCTCCATCTCGTGAAAACCGACAGCGTGAACCGACGAGGCATAGACGATCCTTCGGACACCATGCCGGCGAGCGCCTTCGTAGATATGATAGGAACCACGGATATTTGCATCAAGAATCGTTTGCCAAGGTTGCTCGGTCGCAGCTCCGCCAAGGTGAACGATGGCGTCACAGTCACGTGTTGCCTCGATGGTTGCATCCATATCGGCAAGATCGAATACTGCTTGCTCCTCATCGGGACCGAGATCGTCGAGCCTCGTTGGGGAACCGAGCCTTATCTTGCTGGCCAGTGGCGCAAGCCCGTTGCGCAACCTGCTTCCCAGTCTGCCGGAAGCGCCGGTCAGGAGGATCCGTTCGTAATGAGCCATGGGGGTCTACTCCAGTTCCGCCACAGCGCGCCCAATGCGCGCGACAGCCTCAGACAACACATCGTCGCCAGTAGCGGTCGAAATGCGGAAATAAGGCGACAATCCATATGCAGAGCCAGGAACCGATGATACCGCAGCCTTCTTGAGCAGATAGTCGGCAACTGCAACATCATCCTCAAGTATGATGCCGTCGACAGTTCGTCGGCCAATCAGTCCAGCACAACCGATATAAGCATAGAATGCTCCTTCCGGTGGGGTCAGCGTCAGTTCATTAATCTTGGCGACCTCCTCCACTACCAGATTGCGGCGACGCTCGAACGCTTCGCGGAAGCGCGCGACCTCGTCTTGCGGCCCGTTGAGTGCGGCAACTGCCGCCGCTTGGGCGATCGAGCAGACAGAGGTGACCGACTGGCTCTGGATCGTTGTCATCGCCTTGATAAGGGCTATTGGCCCTGCGCCATAACCCACGCGCCAACCTGTCATGGCATAGGACTTGGCGACACCATTGACGATTAACGTCCGATCTTTCAATTCCGGGCAGGCCTGTCCAAACGAAACGAAACTGCGGCCATCGAAAATGATGTGCTCGTAGATTTCGTCGGACAGAACCAGGACCTGCTTGTGGCGGGCAAGAACCGCACCCAATGCCTTCAGATCCTCCCGCGAATAGCAAGTTCCAGACGGGTTCCCCGGCATATTGAGGAACAGCCACTTCGTACGTGGAGTAATGGCGGCCTCGAGGCGTTCCGGCGTCAATCTGAAACCGCTTTCTTCCGGGCAT
>JAEWDP010000088.1 GCA_023390055.1 Pseudomonadota bacterium
CGAACCCGATCGAAAGCGTCTTTGCGACCGTGCGGCATCGTACCATCCGAACCAAGGGAGCCCTGTCACAAAGGACTGCGCGGCTCATGGTCTTCAAGCTCATCACCAGTGCTTCAAAAACCTGGCGCCGTTTGAAGGGAGAAAATCAGTTGCCGATCCTCCTTGCAGGTGTCAAATTCAAGGACGGTGTCGCACACACAGCAACGCCAACTAATCGCGCCGCCTGATCGGTCGCGTCACCCAATTTCGGCCATAGCTCCGGCTGCCAGCGGACCGACCAGGACGAGCGCGGCAAGTCCCAGGCGAATTGTGGTGGACAGGGTCTCACGGATACTGCTTGTTCTAGCGTTCTTGCGGCGGCTCATAGCGACACCCCGCAATTATAAGACAGGGTTGCGCAATGTGTTGAACTGACAGGAGCCGGTCCTCTGTCACGCCCGCCTGGTCTGGTGGCGATGGCAGAAAAGAGGATTGCAAAGTTAATGCAGATCAAAACAACGATGATGAGACGGCGAACGAGGACGGACATTTGCTTTTTCCCTACCCAATGATGGCAGGATAGTGGCGCCGTCCTGAACTCACTCTGACCCCCAGGTTCATTTACAATTCATAATGGTAAATGCCAGACGCATGCCCGCTCGCGAACTGTAGTCGGTGCAGCCAAGGAGATAGATGAAGCCGGCCTAAGGCCGGCTTCATTGGTAAATTCTATCATTTTGAAGCGCACGCAAATCAGGTCTTGCGTGCCGAACTGCCAGAATGCTCAGTTCGTCGGACGCATGGCACCGTCATAGTAGTCGCCCGGGTCCTGGGAACCATCAACATATGTATCTGCCATGATGTTGGCTGAAGACCAGCCGGTCGAGGGATAGATGCTGCGCGTGGTCGTTGTGTCGATACGCGTATCATCGATCGATGGAGGCGATTCTGCGTAAGGCTCGTACTGCACCGTTTGAGCATATGCAGAGCCTGCAAGAGCTGTGGAAGCAATAATTGCGGCTGCAAAACCGGACTTCAGATAGGTTGTCATCTCCTGTCCTTTCCTTGAAAAGCATGTTCACGAGACGGCCATCAAACATTGTGCCATCCGTAGTGAGAGAACAAATGAGCCAGCACATCGTTCCGAGAAAGTTGAAAACACCAGCCGCAAAGTCTGCAAAATCAAGCGCATGATCCCCTGAGATCGCAAAGAGACAAGGCGTTACAGGATGCGAATGCAATGAGAAGGTTGCGCGTTGATTTGCAACCGCAGATAACCTAGGGTCATTTCAGTGATCCCATGCCGAGAGACCATGGAGGTCACAGCACAGTTGAATGGCGATTGCGACCCGCTATTCGGCCGGTGTCTTGAATGAACTGCAAAAGGCCAGCCGCGAAAACGGCTGGCCTTCTTGAGGGAGGCTTGGGAGGTGAGACCGCAGTGATCAAAGTTCAAGGCGGCCATTCTTCGCCCTCGTAACGGCTTCCATGATTGCCAAAACCTGCTGATAGTCACGAAACGGCGTCTTGAATTTCAAGGCGCCGCAATCGTGTACACTGCAAGAGGCGCATGGCGATAGTGGTCGTGCTCCTTCGTGCGTCAAGCGCACCATCAGCCGTTTAGACTGGGGAAGTGGAAGCAGTCATGTCGGCCACGAAAATTGCAGCCATTTTTGTCGTCATGGAAATATCCTTGTCTGTGGCGGTTCACCAGAAGGCGGTGGATCGGTGTGGTGAACGGGATATAAGCCGCAGGCTCTACTGTGGGCGGTTGATGCCATCATAGTAGTCGCCCTGGTCAGGTGTCTGATAGGCGACACCGTGAGCGGCCTGATAGCGATCGCCGGTGCTGCTTGTCTGGAAGCGGTCGATATGGCTCGATGCATCCTTGGAGACGCCATCATAGTAATCGCCGGCTGCAAGCGCTGCGCCGCCAAAGGCTGCTGATGCGATAAGTGCGGCAGCAAAGGTTGATGTGAGAGACTTGGTCATTTCATGGTTTCCTTTTGGTAGGGAAGCCCGCGCGAAGTTTGCGACCTGTGCGCGCGAACCGATGTCTTGAATGAACTGCGGGGGCTTACTGAGGACGATTGACGCCCTGGTAGTAGTCGCCATGGTCGGCTGTCTGTCCGGCTACCTGTACGGGTGCCTGATAGCGGTCACCGACGCTGCTGGTCTGAAAGCTGTCGATGGTGGTAACCGGCTCCGACGAAACGCCCGGATAATAGTTTCCGGAAGCCAGCGCGGCACTCCCGAACGCGGCAGAGGCGATAACGGCAGCGGCCAGAGTGGAGGAGAGAGACTTGGTCATATTCATTGTCCTTTTGAAGTGAGCGAAGCAGTATCGCTTGCTGAACCCCATATCGGATCGAAACGCTCGGTTCGGAAGACCAGAAATTGGAAATCGCTGTCAACAGATACTGGACAATCGCGCCATAGCACTATCAAGCGCAACCATGCGGCGAATAATGCCGCAACGGAAAGACATTCCTGATGTTCATAGTGAGATGCGAGTTTTGAGGATTTTGAAAATATAGATTAAAATCAGTCGCTTGAATATTAGTAAATAAAAATACAAGGAAAGGTCGCGGAACTTTGCCAAGCCTGTCCATTTTGTGGCCTTTTCAAGGCAACGGAAGCGTTGTGGTAAATTTCAAGGCCTTCACAAAACTATTATACTGCCTGTTGCGGCGATAAATGAATGGATCCGCAGGGAATTTTACGGGGTAGAATGCGAAAGCCAGTGCGCCGGTGCCGTGTCTTGTCTGCTTGTGCGACCCGCGGTGTTCTCAAAAAGGGGGCGCTCGATCCTGGCCATGTTGAACCAGCGTCTACGCGCAAGGCCGTGGCTGCCAACAGGCCTGAATGGCTTCAATAACCTCGACCGGCTCTGTCTCACGGGTGGAGCGCTTTCCTGAAATAAACTGGGCGGCAACAGGCGATGATTGGATGGTGGTTAGCAAAGAGTTGAGATTGAAATCTGAACTTTTCGTAAAATTCTACTTAGATCCCCGAGGCTGCGGGCCGTCTGATATTTAACAAAAGCTCAAATTTACCAAGTATTTGCATTTTGTTTTCCTCCAGTTAAGCATGCATTTTAGCTGACTGTTTCAAGATCTGCTCCATAGTGTTCCTCACAAGACGAGCGGCAAAAACCGCCGGCCCAAGGGTAACAGTCACCGCATCAAGATGGTGATCCCGAGGGTGCCGTACAGGCTGAGAAAACAGGGAAATGCCAACAACGGACTTTAAACAGGGACAGATACGATGGCACGTTTTGATGGACATGATTTTGAATACGCCACTATGGGTGGAGAGACCCGTGCAGACACCTATTGTGATATGGGGCTGATGTATGCAACGGGTCGCGGTTGTGCCGTCGATCTCGTTGCTGCGCACAAATGGTTGAATATCGCAGCAATCAAAGGGTCGGATCGTGCTGCAGAATTGCGGGCAAACCTTGCTGAAACAATGAGCAAGGTCGAACTTGCTACTGCTCTTCGAGCGGCGCGTGAATGGATGACCATGCATTGAACATGGCTTTTGATATCAGGAAGGATCGCGACTGCCCAGAACAGGGCCCATTGCGATCCTTTATCTTCATAGGCCTTTCAGGACAATTGGTAGCGCCTCTTCAAACAGGCCCATATCAGGCTCTGTTCCGGTGCTGACACGGATACAGCGATTGAGCGGCGCAACACCTGGCATGCGAATGAACACGCCATGCTCCATCAAGCCGTCGACGATGGCCTTTGCAAAAACACCATCACGTCCGCAGTCGATGGTCACGAAATTGGTTGCAGACGGCAGGGCAGCCAAGCCATTGACCCGGGCAATTGCGGAAATGCGCTCGCGTGAGGCTGAGATCTTTCCAAGGACCTCCTCCAGATAGGGTTTGTCAGCAAGTGCTGACAGCGCCGCAGCTGTACTGATCCTTGCCATGCCGAAGTGATTGCGAACCTTGTCGAACGCACTGGCGGTGCCAGGTGTCGTGATGGCATAGCCGACGCGCGCACCTGCAAGTCCGTAGGCTTTGGAAAATGTCCGTGTTCGCACCACGTTCGGGCGATCGATCAGTGCCTCGATGGATGGTATCGAGGCAGCCGGAGCTGTTTCGCAATAGGCTTCGTCTAAAACCATGAGGCAGGTCTCCGGAAGGGCCTGTGCGAAGGCGACGATGTCATCGCCATCCCACCAGCTTCCCATCGGATTGTCCGGATTGGCAAAATAGACGAGTGGCGGGTTTGTCTTCTTGACAGTGTCGAGCAGGCCGTCGAGGTCTTCGCGCTCCTTGGAGTAGGGGACCGTCAAAAGGCGACCGCCATAACCGTTGACGTGGAAATTGAAGGTGGGATAGGCACCAAGCGAGGTGACCACCGTCATGCCCGGTTCAATGACGAGGCGAACGATCTGCCCGAGAAGGGAATCAATTCCTTCTCCGATGGCCAGGTTTTCTGCCCGGCAACCAAGATGCAGGGCAAGGGCCTGCTTCAAGGCATGATTTTCCGAATCAGCGTATTTCCAGGTGTCGGCTGCAGCCTCGCCAATGGCTTGCAGGACGGAAGGTGCCGGCCCGAAGCCGCTTTCATTGGCGCCAATTCGCGCCTTGACGCTTAGCCCCCGATTTCTCTCGATGGCCTCCGGTCCGACGAACGGGACGGTGGCGGGAAGTGCATTGATCAGTGGGGTAAAGCGGGAAAACGCGGACATGATGGGAGCCTGGCCTTGCAAGATTTGGCACACAATAGGTCCGATTTTCTCCAGCGCAAGCCTCGCTTCTGCAACTATGCGATTGCAGGCCTGGCGTGCCGGAAATTCATTCCGTCAAGTGCATGTGAAATTGAAAAGGTGACACCGCCATCCCCAACGGCCGATGAGGTGCCTTGGGGATCTGACCTCAATTACTTTCGAAATCCAGTCGGATGACGTGATGCAGGAATTCGGCGTCGATCAGCATGTTGAACCCGATTGTGACCTTCTCGGCCTCACGATGGATCAGCGTGCTGCCAATGTCGTCATGGATGCCAAGGATCTCCAGGAAGAAGTTGTTTGGTACCGGTACACTTGGACTGACCTCAAGTTCAGCTCCAGAAAGTGATATCGTGCGGATCAGACAACGCAGATGCGTCGTGGTGCTGAGGTGATGGCCGACGAAGATGATCTTTCCCGGTCGATCGATAGTGAACTTTTCGAAAACTTGATCACGAGAATTGTCCTGGTTCTCCTTGCGTTCCGTATCTAAGGGCATGACACACTCCCTTCTGTTTCCTGGTAGTCTAATATTACCGCCATCTGGCTAAGACATTCTGAATGACGCCTAGGCTTTGGGTGTCGCAAAAGATGATTGTTTCGGCAATGCTATCTGGAGTGCGTACAAGCAGTTGACGCCGCAATAGTGCAAAGCTACCCCTGCCAAGATAATTGCAGGCGCCCATGCGCGGGCTGGACAAAGGAAATGCCGTGGCAGACAGGCTGGTTATCGTGGGAGCAGGTCAGGCAGGGTTTGCGCTTGCGGCAAAATTGCGGGCCTTGAAGGATGCAAGGCCGATTACCCTGTTGGGGGCTGAGGATGTGTTGCCCTATCAGCGTCCGCCGCTCTCCAAGAAATATCTGCTTGGCGAGATGGAGTTCGAGCGACTGACCTTCCGACCCGAAAACTGGTATGCCGAAAACAATGTCGAGATCCGTTTGGCGACCTATGTCGAGCAGATTGACCGCGAGGCAAAGACCGTCCGCATGCAGGATGGCTCGGATATTGGCTATCATACGCTCGCATTGACGACGGGTGCAAACCCGCGTCGGCTGCCGGCGGCAATTGGTGGTGAACTTGAGGGCGTCCATGTCATGCGTGACAGGCGCGATGCCAGTATTCTTGCCGAAGAAATGCGCCCGGGACGCCGGTTGCTGGTGATTGGCGGCGGCTATATCGGCCTTGAGGCCGCTGCAGTTGCCCGCAGCCGCGGTGTCGAAGTGACTGTCATCGAAATGGCAGACCGGATACTTGCGCGTGTCGCGGCATCTCAGACCGCGGACGTCATTCGTGCAATTCATGTCGCGCGCGGCGTCTCGATATGTGAACGGACGGGTCTGACCCGACTGATTGGCAAAAACGGCAGGGTCTGCGGTGCAGAGCTTTCCGATGGCAGATTGATTGAGCTTGATTTTGTCATTGTCGGTATTGGGGTGACACCGGCAGATCGGCTCGCCCGCGAAAGCGGGCTGGATGTCGCAAATGGCATTATCGTTGATGCGTTCGGCCAAACGTCCGATCCTTCGATCGTCGCCGCCGGAGACTGCACGGTTCTACCTTGGAAGGGCCAGCATGTGCGTCTTGAATCGGTGCAGAACGCTGTCGATCAGGCCGAGGCAATTGCTGGCGTGCTCGCCGGAGGTGAAAGCCCCTATGAACCGACGCCCTGGTTCTGGTCGGACCAGTATGATGTGAAACTGCAGATTGCCGGTTTTAATCTCGGTTTTGACGAGACAATGGTGCGACAAGGAACACGTGAAGGCAGTGTTTCCGTCTGGTATTTCCGAAGCGGGCGTTTTGTCGCCGTAGATGCGATCAATGATGCCAAGGCGTATGTTACGGGCAAAAAACTCCTCGAAGCGGGTGTCGAGCCGGATCGTATGCTCCTCGCGGACCCAGCAACAGATTTAAAGTCCCTTCTCTCCTAGGAAAATTCAAATGCCAGCTCCCAAGAACCTGTTCAAGGCCGCTCTTCGACAAGGCGATCGTCCCCAGATCGGTCTATGGCTCAATACCGGAGAGCCACTAATGGCCGAACTCGCCGGCACGGCCGGCTACGACTGGCTGGTTATCGATGGTGAACATGGTCCAAACGATCTCCGCAGCATCGTGTCTCAATTGCAGGCGCTTGGAACATCATCAGCCGAAGCTGTTGTGCGCCCGCCGATGGGGGAGACCTGGATGATCAAGCAACTGCTTGATGTCGGGGCGCGAACACTTCTGGTGCCGATGGTGGACACGGCCGATCAGGCGCGTGAACTGGTTAAGGCGGTTCGCTATCCGCCGCATGGCATACGCGGGGTTGGAGCAGCGGTTGCTCGTGCGTCGGCCTTCAACACTATTCCTGACTATGCCGATACCGCCGGAGACGAGATCTGCCTGCTGGTCCAGGTCGAAACACGAGCCGCAATTGAGGACCTCGAAAATATCGTTGCCGTGGACGGCATAGACGGTGTCTTCATCGGGCCGGCCGACCTTTCAGCTGATATGGGATACATTGGCCGGATTGAAGCACCCGAAGTCCAGAGCGTGATCGAAAAGGCACTTGCCACGATCACGGCTGGCGGAAAGGCAGCAGGTATCCTCACCTTCAATGAGGCGCTCAACTTGCGCTATATTGAGCTTGGTGCGCGGTTCGTTGCCGTCGGTTCCGACGTTGCCGAATTCGCGGCGGCCCTGAGAAATCTGGCCATGCGTTATGGCCGGGGCGAAATCGCATCCAAAGCAGGTTCAAGCTATTGATGTAACCTCCAAAGCGCGCTTCGGCATGGTGATACTCCCTCTCGTTGTCCGGCTAACACGGAAACAGCAGGAGATGGTCGACGGTTAGACGAGACGATGATTACACAACCTCGACCATGGCCGTGGACATTTGGAAGGATAGACGCTCAGCTCGTAGACTTGGAGCGCTTTGCAGCATTGGGACCACTTCTCCGACGAAGATCCCGTCCAAAGGATCGAGGCGTCTTCGTTCGCGTTTGGTCTTCTTCTCGCTCGGTAGACGAGGATCGGCTTCGAGCCGATAGCCCGTCGAGGCGCTGAAACCTGATTTAGCTGCGGCCACGGGGACACTGTGTTTTTTGACGATTTTGCGTGTAAAGCCTACTCTGTTGATCTGTGATGTGTCTGCCGGGCATCGAATCTTCTCTCTGTGGTAGGAAAGAAGAAAAGAGCCCAAACACATCGCGATCACGCAGCCATCTTGATTGGGTTCTCCCGCATATTTGGTGCAGGTCATCGTTTGCGAAGGAATTCGGTCGTCATTGCCTCTCGATGATCAATTCAGCCATTGGCCCCGCAGCATTTCTTGAATTTCTTTCCTGATCCGCAAGGACAAGGATCATTGCGACCCGGGCTGATCATCGAATGAAGGCCAGCAGAGAAACGCCTCTTTTCAGAAGCTGACATGCGCCAGTAGGCGGCGATTGTCAGAACGGTCTCTGGAAGTGCTGCCGTTGCGTCCTCAATAGCCTTCAACCGGTGCTCAGGCTTCACGGTGTCTAGCAGACCGGGAGCATTACACAGTATCATGATGGGCAACATCAGTCGCTCGGCACCAGACTTTGCCATCTTCGACCATTCACGGTGGCGCAAGCCAATCGCCGCAGAAAATCCTTCCGCCCAATCCT